>JAFGHO010000017.1 GCA_016930085.1 Spirochaetales bacterium | reverse complement strand
ATGCTGAGGGCGCCGAAGCGTTTCGGCTCCCATGTAAAGACGAGGCTGCTCTTTTCTCCGCCGCCGATCGAGAGGGTTTTTTCCTCACGGTTTTCTTCGTCATAGCGGACTGCGACCGTGTGGTTTCCCGCTTTCACTTCGAGGGTCGAGGATTTTCCGGCACGGATGGTTCCCTGCTCCTCCCCGTCCAGGACGATGCTCCCGTCAACGCGGGCGGATATCTCGATTTCAGCCGGTATTTCTTCCTCCTTGAGAAAAATGAGGAAACTGGAACCGTCCTGGTGGCCGGTTCCGCTGAGACTTCCGATGACGGGAAGGGTTTTCCGCATGCCGAGTCTTATCTCGTTATACAGGATGATCGAATCGAGATAGGGTTCCCTGTTCTGTTTAAGGATTCTTTTCAATTGCCGGCAGAACTCGGAATTGTCGGGCACCGTTTCGGACGCCCCGGAAGTGATGACCTGCCTCGAGACGTGGCTGTAGGCGTTGACGAAATAATCATTCATCCCGGTGATGGAGCGTGTTCCGTCGATGATGTCACCGGAAAAGCAGGAGTCGACGAGGAGCAGCACGTGATTGGCTTCGATATTCGAGACAAGTCCCCTTATCTGGGAGTTGGGAAGCCAGTTTTCCTGCTTGTAGACATCCTTCCCCGAATCGACCGGAATCCAGAATCCGGAATTGGTCTTTGCGTCCAGGTGGCCGTGGCCGGAATACAGGATTAGGAGTGAATCGTCGGGGGTGAGCTGTTTCTGGAGTGTTTCGAACGTTCTGATGATATTCGCCTTGGTCGCCTTGCGGTCGTAGAGTTCGATCACGTTTTTTTTAGCGTAGCGGTAACGGGAGGTGAGGATGCCGCTTATCTCCCTGAGATCGTGAACCGGGTTGCGGAGCGGGATCCATTGTCTATACGCCGAGATACCGATGAGGAGGGCATACTGTTTCCCTATCCTCAAGACAGGCTTGTCGGCCTCCTTCTCCGCCTCGATTCCCCTCCCGCCGGCTGAAAAAAGAAGCGATGGAAGGAAAAGAAAAAGAGAAATGAACATTGCTTTACCATACATGATTTTTTACCTCGAAAGAAAAATGGTTTTCCGTTTTTTCACACGATGCATACTTGTCAATCTGAATTTTGCCAACAGTATATCATGATTCAGGTAAAAGGACAAGTTTTTTTTCATACTTTCCTTATCCTCACAATGTCGCCGGCAGGATCATAAACCGCCTGCGACCGTAAACATATCCGGACGGGGACGGGAAGCCCCCGTCCTTAAAACGATTCCTCCATCCCGGTCCGTCAGCACAAGTAGAGATAGACGATATCCACGCCCGAGCCTCGTCTGTTGCTGCTTTTTTTTACGACCCTGTTGAAAGCGATATAGATAATGTAATTTTCAGGACCTTCTTTGTCCGGTTGGCCGTTCAACGCCCACAGATAATTGTGTTTGATGTTGACATATTTCGAACCGCCGCTTTGAAAGTCCTTCCAGTAGCGCAGCCTGCAATCTGAAATTTCATATCGAATATTCTTTGAATAGTTGTCCGTCGTATGATCGGCTTCCGTATGAATTTTCTTTGACTGTAAAAGGGCTTTGTCGCTGAGATAAACGGCAAGTGTATTGTCTTTTATGTGGAGTTCCGCGTCGTTTTCCTGTGTTCCCGAATCTCCCCCATTGCCGTCATTCGTCGCCGAGTCGCCGATATTCATCGTATAGCCTTCGACGGGATTTTTGAAATACGTCGAGAGTAACAGCCTGGTTTTATCGGGTTTACCGTTTCCCGGCCTGAAATCGATTTCGATAACGACCTCTTCATCATCCCGGGAAACGATCTTCATGTAATTCGAGTCATAACCGTTGAGCCCTGTTCTTGACGCCCCGCCCAATAGTATCGTCCCGATGAGAGCGTCACCGGAAAAGCCTGTATCTTCGAGGTGAGTGACCGCTTCCGGCGAGGATTCGGTCACCTCCGAATCTTCGGGAAGAAGTTCGACCGGAAGATGCGATTCTATCCCGCATCCCAGAAGTCCAATCACCATTATCAGTGATACGATGAAAATGGATATTGTTTTTCGCATGAAACATTCCTTTCCTTTATTTATATAATAGTCACGCACATACCTGTGTAGGGCACCTATAGGTGTGGTAATAATCGTATTTCACGACGGTGGTGATTTGTTTTTCACGCGCGGTTCCATCATGTCACCTCCTTTTTTTGCGTATGGCGTTTTGTCTCACAAAAGATATATTTCTTTGAGGTTCGCTTTCAGCACCTCCTTTATCGCCTCGATATCGGCACCCGCGTGCAGCAGATCGCATATCAAAGAAAGATTCGACTCGATCAGATGTTTTGTCAGGGTGCATTCGACCGGATCGACGGCGAGCATATCGTTGTTACCGATAATCCCGTTGACATAACAGGTGCCTCCGCAGATGTGCCGCGCCCAGCAGCGGTCGCATTCACCGCGCCGTTCGCAGGCGAGGTCGGCGTGGTATCTGTTCCAGTCGATCCCGTCACGGACGTTCCCCGTTCTGTATGCCTCCATTCCCATCACCGAATCACAGGGATAAAAGTCGCCCCGGTGATCCATCGAAATCTGGTTGACGCCCCACCCGCACCGCAGATTGATTTTGTGGTTGAACAGCATCCTCCATAACGGCCGTATCGCGTAATCCTTGCACAGCAATTTCAAAACAAAATAGTCTTCATCGAGAAGCGCTTCCTCGAGAAACGTAAAATACTCGTCATAGCCTGTTTTCAAAGCCCCGATGCTTTTTTCATCAAATGAATACGGGGTTCCCCTCCGCACGGGTTTCATATTGACGCTTTCAAAGCCCAATCCGCTAAGGTGCCTGAGAATGTCGAGCGGGTAGGGATGGCGTGCCGTGATGACGCTTTCAGCCGATATTGGAAGACCTTTTTTCCTGAATGATTGAATGTTGGCGGTGATCACCTCATAACTTCCTTTTCCCCCCGGATATCCGCGGAGCGCGTCATGGACCTCTTTGGGTCCGTCGATACTGATGGAAACGGGCCTGTTTTTTCTGATTCTTTTTATTGTTTTTATAAGCGGGGGCGAAAGAATGGTGCCGTTGGTAATGAAAAAAAGCTCCATTCTTTTTCCGGTACGGGCCTCCGTCTTTTTCAGATAATCATGGATATCGTTCATGAGGCCGGGGTAAAGAAGTGGTTCCGATGCAAGATTGAAGCATACCGTATACGACCGTGCGTCCCTGCCGAAATCATTCACCATCCCGTCGATCGCTTTATACACGAGTCCCCCGTCCTCGATGAGGCGGTTTTCCCCTTTGTCCCTGAAACAGTAGGCGCATGACAAATTGCATTTCGAACCCGCGTTGAGTTTCAAAACGGATATTTCCGATCTCGATCTGGTGCATTGAACGGGGGTGTCGGGAATATCCAGTACGGCGGAAAGAAAATCGGTATTATCCATTATTTCTTCCTGAGATAAGCGTCTCAATACCATGTTGTACTCATCTGCGGTATTTGTTGTAACGAGTTCGCGTAATGAGTCCGATATTTCGACGATATCGCTCGTCCTTTGATCGAAAAAATAAATGATGCCGTTTCTTTCCGTCATCCGGAAACGTGTCGTATCCTTCATTTTTTTTATATACCCAAAGAGTAAATCTTTCTTTTCATATTGTGT
>JAFGHO010000016.1 GCA_016930085.1 Spirochaetales bacterium | reverse complement strand
TGTTTTCGATTACGCGGTCGTCGGAAAAGAAAAGATTTACGGGGAATTCTCCGGCGGTTACCTTCAGATCGCGTTTTTACCCGAAGCCGGACTGCTTTCTCCGGGAAGACAGACCGGGGAGATACAGGTCCGGATATTCAAGAATGACTGGACGGCTTATACGCAGACGGACGATTATTCCTTTGATCCCGATAAGACATTGTATACGGTCCACCGGAAGATCACCTGTCACAGGGGCGACGGAACACTGTTGTGGGGCGATATACCCGCCGGGGCCGTAACACCGGAACCGACGGACACCGCCCCGCCGACCACTAATCCCCCGACGGCGACCGACCCGCCGGCAACCGGTCCCCCGACGGTGACCAACCCGCCGTCGGTTACCGTTACTCCGACCGAACCCCCGACGCTCACGCCGACGCCCGAACCCACACCGATTCCGCCCCCCGGATTTGTCGAACCGTATACCGGTTTTTATACCCGGTTGAAGACGATGTGTGACGACCTCGAAACGTATCTCCGGACACTCGATACCTCGCTTATTCATATATTGAAATTCCATGATATCGGAATCTGGGCGGGAGAGTTCGGCAAAGACGCGGCGACACTCGCATCGGGTGAGCCCCTCGATGAGGTTGATAATCAGTATATCAACGGCTGGGGTACCCTGGTAAGAAACTTTTTTAACCAGGATACGTCCTTTATTCCCGAACAGGATTCCGAGGCACATGTCATTTCGGATATCTATACCTATGCGGACAAGGTCCTTCACGCGGGGGTCGGCAGGCTTCTGCCCGTCATCATCATCTACGATGTCCCGGGGGAGACCGATACGACGATCGCCGCAGCGGGCTATGTTCTCACCTACTATGAACTTCTGGAAGAAGAGTGGAACAGGCTCGATGATGCGGTATGGAAAGAACGGTTAACGACAAATCCCCCGCCGCGACCCGAATGGACTGCCGATTTTATGACGGAATAACGCCTCCCCGGACCGGCTCGCTTATACACGGCCGCGAATCCGGATCAAAAGATTTTAAACGTTATTCCCCCGAAAAACTCGGCCGCAAGACGCACAGGTTTCTCGAAAGGGGGAAGATCGAAATCCATGTGCACCCCGGTATCGATGTCATTGTAGCATCCGGGTAAAAGCACATTGATTTTCGAACCCGCAAAAAGACCGATTCTCCTGCCGAATACTAACCCCGCCGTTCCCCGCAGTACGGGAAGCAGGTGGTCGGTACCGTACGATTCCCTGTCGATGGGGCCCTCGTTCATCAGGTGGCATGAGAGATCGATATCGAAATAAAACGGTTCGCTGGGGATATGAACGCCGAATCCCGCGCCGAACGACCAGAGGAGGGGTTCTGTTTCGGGGACCAGGGAGCCCGTAAGCAGTCCGTAAACGTTGTGTGATCCGATACGAAGGGCGAGGTGGGTCCTTCCCTCGCTGTCGTATATAAAATCGAGGTTGAAAATGCCGTTTTTTCCGATACAGACGAGACCGATCGGGATGCCCGACCGGTATTCATGTGCGATATTGATGAGCCCCACCTGAACGCCGTCCACCTCATGCGCGATATTGATGAGTCCCACCTGCACACCGGCGACATCTTTTCCGCAGTTTATAAGACCCGCGGCCTGAACCCCGTTGACAGCAGCATCGGTCAAGTTCAGGAGTCCCGCGATTTGGACGCCGGTAACTTCTCCTTTCGCGATGTTGGTGATTCCTCCGGCTTGAAAACCGGTGAGAGTTCCGCCGACGTAATTGAAGATCCCGCCCGCCTGAAAATAAGAAAGATTGCCGGTTGTATAGTTGAATATTCCGGCGCCCTGGCCTCCGGCTTCAACCTCGCCGGCGATATTGAAGATTCCGCCTCCCTGAAAACCAGTAAGCGAGCGGCCGGTTACATTATAAATACCTGCGCCCTGAAATCCGGTCACATCGAAGGCCGCGTGATTTCCGATTGACGATACCTGCGCCCCGATTATCGAAGGGGCATTTCCGATCAAGAGATTCGCCGAAACGTTGTAGGCATGCCCGGGATCGTTTCCGTTTCCCAAAGGGATGAATGTAAAAATAAACGGCGTTATCGTCATCCCGCCGGTCTTATCCTCAACCGATTGGCCCCCTGTATTGTCATCGCCCCGCACGGTGGTTTTTTCTCCGGTGATTTTAACCAGACCCGACCGGGAAAGTCGTGTTATCCCCCCCTCGTGCAGACTTACCTCGCAGCAGAACAATTCGCCGTGGTTGTCGGCGATTATCCGGTAATCACCGGGTTTGAGCCCCAGTTCGACTGGATAGCCGTCCGATTTATTCAATTCTACCAGGAGATTGCCCGATGAGTCCCTGATTGAGAGTCTTCCTGCAATATCGTTGGAGATTAAGAGCCCGGCGGAGGTTTCCCTCAGATCGGTCAGGACGAGATCCCCCGTTCCGGTAAGCTGTATATCGTATTTCGGGTGCTGGGGTCCGTATTGTGTTTTTTCCGTTCGGGCAAGGGTTTCGTTAAAAGAAAAGCTGTACGCTTCGTTGAGGGTGACAAGACCGTCGCGCGACGAGTCGGCGGCCCCCCTGAGTCCGGAGACAAGATAATGGGTAAAAAAGGAAGCCCCGATATTATCCGATTCCTGTGCCGCCTCGTCTTCGGAACTCGATGTGAGGAAAGCGTATCCCTTCATCGCACTGGATTCATCGATAAGGAAGGGCGGTCGCCTGAGAACTCCCTTTGTTCTGGTAAAGGCGCCGGAAGAGCAGGAGTCGAGGATCGCGAGGCGGACATCGGTCTTAATCCGCGCGATCTCGTCCCTCAGGCGTGCGTAGGTAAAATGATGCCCTGAAAGGAGAAGCCCTTCTTCATCCGAATGGCCGGAATAATAGAAAATGAACTCTTTTCTGCCCGGTCCGCCTGAAATGCCGTCCGTTATATTTCTGATGGTCCTGAATCTGGCGCTTATTTCTTCGACGCCGGGATCGAGCAGGAGGACGAGGTTTTCTTCGGCGACCGCGCCCATTTCCATCATGACATCCGAAAACGACCGGGCGTCTTTTGTCGCGTACCGCAGTACCGAACGGTCTTTACCCCCGTTATTTGACCCGATCACGAGCGCAAAGCGCCGGAGGACTGTCCGTGAGCCGGTGTCCTCCGGAAAGAGGAATAGTCCCGATACCAGCATGACGATAATAAAGACCGTCCGGGATATGAATCTGTTCGATCGGAATGTCGCCGTCATCATTTTTCCCCCTTTATCAAAAGGATCGATTGCTGATTGAAGCCATCGGGGAGGTCGAGGTCCATAGATCGGGCCGATTCACTGTTTCGGGCGACCGCACGCGCTTGAGCCACGACATTCCCGACATCGAATGGAATCTCGGAGGTCACGAAGAAAAAACGCTCGAAACCGGGTGCCGAATCGAGTTCAAATGCCTCATCGAGTGCAATTTCTCCCCCTTTTTCAAGGGCCGGTGATGCTGCCTGTGTGTCTGGAAAGTGGAGTGTCACATATCCGGCTCCGTCTATGGAAATGATGACCCCGTATGATTTGTCGCCGGCTCGATACTTGATCTGAAATCTGTCTCCTTTTCTGACACGGGCGGATGTCTTGATTGTATCGTAGCCCGCTTCCGTTTTCCTGTAGATGGTCAAGGACGGGGTTCCTTTGAACCGGATCGCTTTGTCATTTTCGGTAAAATGACCCGTTGTACCAAATTCCGGCAATACGATAACGGCAGCGACCACAATGGCGAGGAGGGCGGCGGCCAAAGAAAAGACGCGCATCATGCTTCTTTCTGGTTTTTTTATCTCCCTGTTTTGTTTTCTCTCTATTTTCATCACGATCTCATCCGGGGGATATGCGGCAAGAATTTCTTCGTTCGAGGCTAACAGTTCGCCGTACCTTATCGCACATTCCGGGTCCTCCTCGATACGTGTGCGGATACTCATAGTCGTTTCCGTATCGAGTTCTCCCAGAAGGTAACGTTCAAGCAGCCAGTCGGGAATTGTTTCCCTTTTTCCTCTCATGATATCACCTCCTGTAAGCCCTTTACCCGTTGCTTTAACATTTTTATCCGTTTTCGTACACCGGAAACGGAAAGCCCGACCTCTTCGGCGACTTCTTCGTAGGTCATGCCGTCGATATAATACATGACCGCGATCTCCTTTGTCGAAGCCTTCTCATTCATGAAAATTCGATGCAGGAGATCCCTCACCCAGATGGTCTTTTCCGTGTCACAGGACGACGCAATAAATGCAAGCAGGTCGCAGCCGGAGACAACCGGTCCGGACTTCTGTTTTCTCAGTATGTTGAGACATGTATTTGTCGCGATACGGTAGAGAAGGGAGGACGGATATCTGGCTTCGAGCCGTTTCCGGTGACGGAGCACTTTGAGGAATGTTTCCTGCATTGCATCGAGTGCACCCTGCTCATCCTGCAGGAGCTGTCTGCACCTTCTCAATACCATCGGCCCGTATCGTCTGTAGAGGGCTTCGACATCGACCGGCACTATTGCTTCCTTTCTGATCTTTACTATATAACACATTCCGGAGAAAAAAACGACACCATGTAAAGCGGTGCGATAGACGTTGTTATATCGGGGGGCCGCGCTTGGATCCTCAGGAATGACTGCCGGCTTTTTTACGCCGACGATAAACCGGACAACGCCGATGTTTCCGCGAAATCCGGTATTTTTAGAACAGACTCCGGTCAGCGCGTCTTCCTGTTATCGTTCTCGATGCTGAGGCCGGGGTGCTCTTCCAGTTCATTGAGAAGTTCCTCCGGTTTTTCGCAATTCAATATCATGAGATTTTTAAAATGTGTATACGAGTCAAGACCGATAATATAGAGAAACTGGAATCCTGTACGCCGCTTTTGCCGATGTATGATCGTACAGCGGAACCTGAGGGGGATTCTTTTCGTTCCCGCCTGGAGAATGATCTCACAATCGCATTCGTCTCCCCGGTCGCATGGCGGAAATTTGTCTATGGTTGCAAGAAAACCGCCGAAACTGATGTTGACCGTCCGGCCGGTATAACGGCCGCCGGAAGGAAGTGTCACATCAATATCGAGGCATATCGGGATACGCGAGTTTTTTCGCTTTTCTTTCATAATGGCATCATGTAAGAAAAAGCCGAATGATGCAAGGGGGCTTATGCAATAAATGAAAATCATGAAAATATGATGTGATTTCCGTTTCTCCCTAAAACGATGAGGAACATGATCCAGGCCGCCCCGTATATCCTTGTATAATCACGGTATCCATAGTATGTATACTGATATTCCGGTTTTCATATGGTATCGATAAGCGATGGTGAAAAACAATGAAAAAGATCTTAAAAAGAAACACTATACGGTCTCCTCTCACGACGCCCGTGCCGCCCGGAACGTCGGCCATTCGTCTTGCAAACATCACGCTTTCGTTTCGGCATCCGAATTACCGTCTATGGTTTCTGGGACAGCTGGTTTCTCTCTTCGGAACATGGATGCAGATGACGGCGCAGGGTTTTTTTATCTATGAATTGACCACATCTCCCCTCTACCTCGGCTATGCCGCTTTCGCTTCCGGCATTGCTTCCTGGCTGCTTATGCCGCATGGCGGGGTTGTCGCGGACAGGGTTTCACGACGCAATCTATTGGTTCTCACACAGTCCCTGTTGATGCTGCTGGCCTTTGTTCTCTGGGCTCTCACTTTTTTTAATATCGTTTTAGCCTGGCAGATTATCGTTCTGGCTTTTTTCCAGGGGATCATTGTCGCTTATGACGCACCGGCCAGGCAGGCATTCGTCACCGAATTGGTACCCAGACAGGATCTTACCAATGCAATCGCCCTTAACTCGACGATGTTCAATATGGCCACGATAACCGGTCCTGCGATCGGCGGGATTATCTATGCTCTCTTTGGTCCCGCCTTCTGTTTTCTCGTCAACGGCTTGAGCTATCTTGCCGTCATTATCGCGCTTCTGTTCATGAAATTACAGCCGAGAGTGATGCCGGAAGCAAAACGTTCGTTTTTTCACGATCTCAAGGAAGGGTTGGCCTATATCATTTCACATAAAGTGATACTGGTCATCATCGTTTTGATCACGTTCATCAGTTTTTTCGGTTTTTCAACGATCACCCTCCTCCCGGCATGGGCGGTGAGTGTGCTGCACGGTAATGAGGTGACAAACGGGCTGCTGCAGGCGGCCCGCGGCATCGGCGCATTTTTGAGTGCGCTTACCATCGCCGCATTGGGAAGGTTTACCTTCAGGGGGAAACTGCTTACGCTGGGAACATTCATGTTCCCTGTTTTTCTTTTTATTTTTTCTTTTACAAGGGTACTCCCGCTTTCACTGTTGCTTTTGGTCGGTATCGGCGCTTCCCTTATTTTTATCTATAACCTCGCGAACTCGCTTCTCCAGATGCTGGTCACGGAGAAAATGAGGGGAAGGGTAATGAGTATCTATTCACTGACATTTTTTGGTTTTTCTCCCCTCGGCGGACTTCTTCTGGGTTTAATTGCGGAAAAAATGGGAGAATTCGTCACGATACTGTGCTGTTCGATACTGATATTTATTTTTTCATCCGCATTGTGGTTTTTTAATCCGGCGTTTCGAAGGATCGAGTGATCCGGCTATGTTTTTTTTCCATGGAAGCCTTCGAGTGAGGTTCTATCGTACTCGATTATCGTTCCGGCGAATAACATCTGCCTTGCCAGGTATTCCTTTTCCTCATCTCTTCCCTCACCGCCGCGTAAAACCGTGATTTTTCCCAAAAATGACCCGGAAAGACGAGCCGTTCGGGCGGCGTGTCGCAGGTCAGTCTCATGATAATCGTTTCGGGGGGCAGTAATTCAAGACCCTGTATGACGTACTCGAGGTGCCGTTGTGGAGAGGGGACGACGAGCTCCCCGGCGAGAAATTCCCGGTGTATTGCCGTGTCCCTGGGAATATGAAGATTATGGATTTTGATGCCGTCGGGAGCGAGACCGCTCATAAACGAGACGGTCTTCCGTATTTCACGGCTTCCTTCACCCGGGAGGCCGAAGATGAGATGGACGGCCACGTTGATACCTTTTCCCTTTAATAAACGGTAGGCTTCGGTGAAGGTTGCAACGGTATGTCCGCGCCTGATCCGTTTCAATGTCGTATCGGATGCGGACTGAAGTCCGAGTTCGACCCACACTTTCATATCGGGCTTGACATACGAGTCGAGAAGGTCGGCGATATCGACCGATATGCAGTCGGGCCGGGTCGAAACGACCAGTTCCTTGAATGGCGCCAGGCGCAAGGCCCGGTCATAGATGGCCCTGCAATCCTCGACCGAACCGAATGTCGAGGAAAAGGCCTGAAAGTAGAGAATATAGTCTTCGGCTCCGTATCTGTTTTTGAGAAATTTGATCGCGCCTTCGATTTGTTCTTCGAGGCTTCCTCCGTGGCCGAGATATGGAGCGCGCGACCCGTATTCGTCACAATAGGTGCATCCGGGATGACTCCGCGTTTTTCCCCGGTTGGGGCATGAAAAGCCGGCATCGACGGCAACCCTGTATACGGACCGACCGTAAAGCCGTTTGAGATATAAAGCGTACGCGTTGAATGTATGTTCAGGATAGAGATCCAGCCACGCGGCATCAGTACTCATCGGTATATAATACTCGATTTGTCCCGCTTTGTCTTTTCCAAAAAAAACCGGCGTCGATGTCTCAACGCGTCGAAAATCCTTATAAAATATACGCTTTTTACGTATCCGAAAGGTACCCCCCATTGACATTTGCCGTTATCTTCATTTTAATAGCACAACATGCGGCAATGGTTTTTTTTATTCCTCATTATCGTTCTCCTTCCCGGTTGCGGGGCGTTCAATACATATCGGGTTACCATCGGAACGAATATTCCGGAAATACTCGCGTACAGTGAAACATTCAACGCCTCAAATGAAAAGTACAGAATCGAGATGTTGTATCATCCGGACCCGCAGATGATGCTCGGAGAAAAGGAAACCCCGCCGGATCTCGTTATCGGTGAAAATCTCTGGGCTCCTTCGAATATTCATAAATTCAAATCTCTGGACGGATTGTTCAAGGAGAAACAACTGGATGAAGGGGCGTTTTATCCGAATATCCTCGAGCCCGGAAAAGACATGAATCAACAGCGGCTTCTCCCCCTCTGTTTCAATCTTCCCGTGGTGTTGTATAAAAAGACATCGGCTTTAGAAGATAACACGGATATGTATATGAACCTCGAGACCCTCAAAACACAAAGCCTGCAATTCATTCAGAGTAAGGGCGACAGACTGCTTAAAATGGGGTTCTCGCCGTTCTGGAATATCGATTTCCTTTACCATACGGCCGTTCTCTACCACACCGGTTTTCGGACAGAAGATGGGGAAACCCTCCTCTGGAACGCCGACGCCCTTACCAGGGCGGTCGCCTTTCTCAAGAATTGGATGGATGAAATCCCGGGGGGGTATACGGCAGAGAGGAGTTACAGCAGAAAATATCTCAATGCACCCCCGTATCAACTTGTTAACGATAAAAATATACAATATTTTTTACTTGATTCGAAGGAGATGTTCAGGATTCCCCGTGAAAAACTCCAGGCGATTGATTTCAAATGGCTTTCATATGAAAACGGAATTCCCGTTTACGATAATATTATTTTTCTGGGCATCCCGTTGCGGGCGGAGAATCCGGAAGGTGCACAGGCGTTTATACGGTGGATATTCAATCGGGAGAATCAGGGAAAACTGATGGAAATAAATCATTTCAAACGGCTCGATAATGTTTTCGGTATTGCCGGCGGATTTTCCTCACTGATGGAGGTAAGCAATACCCTGCTGCCCAAGCATTATCCCCTCTTTATAGGGCATATTCCTCCACCGGATTCCCTCATTTTTCCCGGTCCTTTACCCGATCATTGGGACTATATAAAACGCGAGACGATTATCCCGTGGATTTCAGAGGCGATCGTCACGGAAAATTTTAATAAAAAACTTGAAGACCAGTTGAAATATTTTGCAGAATAGGGTACAAAGGAATAAATAAAAGGGGAAATATATCCCATAATAGATTATAATCATCATTATATGATGAAGGGGAGTGTCTTATCATCATCTGCACTGATGCTAAGGGTGATTGTGAGATATACTTAAAGAGAGGTTGCGGGACAACCTTTTAAATATTTTAATCTGGAGGTAAAAATGGCAACAGTTGAATTACGTAATGTGTCCAAAGTTTTTGGACATGATGTCAAGGCAGTAGATAATGCAAATATTACTATAAACGACAAGGAGTTTGTCGTTCTCGTCGGTCCTTCCGGATGCGGGAAAACGACAACACTCAGGATGATTGCAGGGCTTGAAGACATTACAAGCGGTGAAATTTATATCGATGGTACCCTGGTGAATGAAATTTCACCAAAGGACAGGGATATCGCCATGGTATTCCAGAACTACGCTCTCTATCCTCATATGACGGTCTATGACAATATGGCTTTCGGACTCAAAATCAGGAAATATCCGAAACAGGAAATCCAGACGCGTGTCAATGAGGCGGCCCAGATTCTACATATCGAGGAACTTCTCGACAGGAAACCAAAGGCCCTTTCCGGTGGACAACGCCAGCGTGTTGCCGTCGGCCGTGCAATCGTTCGAAAACCAAAGGCATTTCTCTTTGACGAACCGCTTTCAAATCTCGATGCCAAACTCCGCGTGCAGATGAGGGCGGAAATTTCAGCGCTTCATACACGGTTGCAGGCAACGATGATCTATGTGACACATGATCAGGTCGAAGCGATGACGATGGGTGACAAAATCGTCGTTCTCAAAGACGGCCTCATCCAGCAGATAGGTTCTCCACTCGAGCTTTACAACAAACCGAAGAATCGCTTTGTCGCGGCATTTATCGGTTCTCCGCCGATGAATATCATGACGGCGAAGATACTCGAAAAAGCGGGAAAAATCATTGTTGATGAAGGCGACTTTCAGATAATAGTGGAAGGACAGATGGCGGACAGACTCAAATCCTATGTCGACAAGGAAGTCCTTTTCGGAATAAGACCGGAAGATCTCGTGTACACGACGACACCCAAAAAAGAAAACAATATCAAAACCCATGTCGAAGTCGTCGAACCGCTCGGCGCTGAAATCCATCTTTACGTCAGTACACAAAACCATCAGCTTATCGTTCGTGTTCAGCCGAGGTTCGAATTCCATGTGGGTGATGAAGCGGACTTTTATCCCGACATCGACAAGCTTCATTTCTTTGATATGGAAACAGAAGACGTTATTTAGCGGACACTTTCAGGAAAGCGTATGTCGTTATTACCTCTATGATGAGTTTTTAGTGAATGCAGGCGCCGGAAGTGCAGTAGTAAGAAGCTGCCGTAAATCCGGCGCTTTTTTATGGTGATATCCAGAAAGGACTGGAACCATCAACGGTGACAAATAGAAGCGCAGGTTTTAACGCTTTTCTAAAATCCAACGCGTTTTTGTATGCGGAGTAATACGGGTTTCCTCGAATATATTTTGATCCATATAAATCCATGTTGATTTTCTTGTCATATCGTTCTCTTGTGTATCACCCTGCAATGCCGTCTTACCGGTGATTGTAAACCGTCCGGAGAAACGGGGGCTGCCGCATGACAACGCCGTTTTTCCTGAAGCGGTATTGCTCGAAAATGGCCGATATTCTCACGATAATGTCGAGAATACGGTCGATCGGGGATGGGGGGCCGAAAGTGGTATCGTATAATTCGATAACCGCACGGATTTTTTCTTCCGACTTTTTGTTCGGGCAATATTTCATGGCAGTATACAGCACCGGGCGGAACCTCAATGCGTTTTTCCGTAATTCCTTAAGCCGCAAACCCATATAATGGTCGGGCTGTGGGGAGTTGTGATGTTCTCTGTATCGAAGCGTCTCCCGGTCCCAGACCAATCCACGTGCTTCACGAAACTCCGTTTCCTTTTTAATGATCAGGTAACTCTTTATGGCCGTATGGGCCATGTTGATGATGCCGGGACCGTGAGTAAGATATTTTTTCAGGAAGGCATTTTTCAGGTAGACTGATGTTTCGGGCAAGGTAAAATGGGGATGATGAAACCAGAGAGTGCCCTGGCCGTGACGGCTTTGCCACGGATAATCCTCGATCATTTTCCCCTGGGATGTGTATTCCTCAAAAAGGGGAGTGCCCGGCACCGGGCCGAAGAGCATGAATTGAAGCAGATCGGACTCGAGCCCTATTGCCCAGTCGATATCCTCGTGGATTGTTTTCTTGTCGTGATGTTCCAGAAAGAGGATCGAGGAGGCAAGGACCGTAATACCGTGATTCTGGAGGTCCGCAATCAATGCATGAAGATCGATTCCTTTGGTCTTGTCAAACAGGCCCGCCTTTGACTCAACGCCTATCCATATAAAATTGACTCCCATTCTTACCAGAAAATCGACCCCCATGTCTGTTACTGCCCTTGCGGAGGAAAAGGTTTGAAATGTATAGGTTTTCTGATATTTTTCCATTTTTTCCAGCAGCTGCCGGGCTTTTATATCGTTTTGACAGAAATTCTCGTCCATCAATCCGAATGTGGTGACATTGAGTTCGTTTTCAGCCTTATGACAGGCATCGAAAATAGCATGACCGGTATCAAGAAAAGGGGTATATTTTTTTTCGAACTTGTGGGATGTCGCACAGAAACGGCACCCGTTCTGACACCCGACGCCGGGGATAATGGTACCGGCCTTTTCTATAAGCGGTGCACCGTAAATATAGGAATTGACACTGATCTGAATTGTCGGGTGTATGATCGGTTTATCAGTATTTTCCCCAAAATAACCGCGAAGCCATACGACTCCCTCCCCCCTGCATATGTCATCATAATCGATTATGTCACGTAATTCGGGAATCGAAGTTCCATGTCCGCCGACAATGATTTTACTCTCAGGCGAGTACCTGCGGATATATGCGACCATACGCTTTACCCGCAGGATATTCTGTGCAATAAATGTAATACCGATGTGGCTGTAATTGCCTTTTTTTACCTCACGGGTAAAATTCTTCCAGGATGGAAAATCGATGACGGTTGTCGGCACCCCGATATTTTCCGCAAGCAAATATAATCCGAAACTCAGGTTGTTGAATCGGGGAGAATGAATCCCCTGTTCCCTTGTCACCTGGTTGTTCAATAACTCCATTGAACATAACGCTTCACCATATGCATCGTCGACGCCATATGGCTTGAATACGCATGTTAAAAGCAGTTTTCTTTTTTGTTTTCCCTTATTATTCTTTGTTTTCATCTTCATTATTCGAACCCTTCTCGTATTGTATTTGAGACTTCTATCTCTTTTTTAAAGCGATATGTATTACCGGGCAGGCACCGAAGGTTGTCCCATAACCTTTATTCGATAGAGAGTGTCACAGAAAAGCACTCTCTATGGCAGTTTCTCATAAAATGTCCTTTTTTTCAATAAGGTTACAATAACATTTTATTTTGTCACTGTGTTTGCTATATAATCCATGCAAAAAAGTACCTCCATTTATTTATGACAGTCTTCATAGATAAAAAGTTGCAGGGGAAAGATATTTTTTTTACCGGACGATCAGGGGCTTCTCGGACTTGACTCTTTTTTTAATACCATTTATACTGAATGTCCCGAACCGGTTGTTCGTACAAAATACAGTATCCGTCATGCATAGTTACACCGAAAATTCGGAAAGTTCGACCGACTCTTCAACCTTTCATACAATCCAGTCAGGGATATGTATTTTCATAAACGACACATCGAAGGAAGACAGCCGGTGGGTTACCGCAATGTCTTTCGAATAATAATCGACATGGTTAATTCCATACGGATTTTCCGCTGACAAAGGGTCATTATGGAGAAAGACCATCACGACAGGAGAAAAAAAGCGGACCCGCTCGATGTTTCGCCGAACGAAAAGCTTCTCCGTTCGCAAACATCTATCCCGGGAAAGAATTATCTCTCTTCAAAAGCGACCGTTTACCGGTCGGTCAACGGGAGTCCCGCGCAGAATTGCGAGAAAGTAATTGAATTGCTCGGGGGAATCGCCTGTCTCTTTGGTGAGCATGACGTCATTCTCTGTAAGCCGAATGTACAATGGTGGAATCAGGGGGCGCCGAATATCGGTGCCCTCAACCGGTTTGTCGAGCTTGTCATGGGGCGGCCCGGAGGATTTTACGGGGAAGTCGTCTTTATCGAAAATGTGCATCGCGGCTGTCATCCGTGGGAATCGGATGATGCGGGCTGGAACCGGCTATTTGTACGGAACGTCGATCTGGAAGGTGTCCATAATTATAACGAGTTCTGCGGCATCCTGAAACAGCGGTATGGAGACGCTTTTACGGTGAAACATTTGATCGACAGTAAAAGCGGCGGGAGGCGTGTTTACTCGCCTGAGGATGGAGAGGGGTTTGTCCTCTGTGACGGAACGGGCGGTGTGCCGCTTCTCTCCTGTGATAACGGCATGGAAGGCAGCTTTTTCAGGGAAGTGATCATGAGTTATCCCGTGTTCAAAACCGACCGGGGTACCCGGATCGATTTTAAACACGGCATCTGGGAGAACGGCGGTTACTCAAAACGGCCGCTTCGTTTTGTCAATATCGCCGCACTCAATCACCACAGCCCCTATTGCGGCATTACCGGTTGTATGAAAAATCTGCTGGGTATCAATGATCTCAGCGGCGGTCCGGATCCGTATCTTGACGGTAAACTGACCGGCAGCTACTATAATTTTCATTCCTTTCCCTTTGATAAATGGCAGAAGGGACCCGCCAATGGTATGCTGGGCAAGGAAATCGGGATGTTCCTGAAAACCGTACGCAGCCCCGATCTGAATATTACCACAGCCGAATGGACCGGACTCGCTTCGAGGACCGAACCGCCTTTGGCGCATACCCGGACCGTTCTGGCCGGCAAGGATCTGGTGGCCCTCGATTATCACGGTTCAAAGTATCTTGTTTATGCCAATTCCGGTATACCTTTTCACAATCCGGATAATGAGAACCGGCCGCTCCACGATGATCTTGCAATGTGCGGGAAAGAAAGCGGGCTTTCTTTCGATGAACGAACTGTTTCCGTTCGTTCCTTTGACTGGAATTCTTCGAGATTACAGGCGGAGAACGAGTACGCCCGCAGGGTGAAGCGAACGTGGGGAACGGATCCTAAATCGCTGGGTAAATATATGCTTTATCGATGGCGATGGTGATAACGCCGCGGACGAAGGGTTTTCCACTCAACCGGACGGTTAACAACGCATCGGGAGAAACTGGGGGGTGCGGTACCGGTGAACGGGATTATTAATGATAATAAGGCGGATGATGTACCGGGTTAATGACATATCGGAAAAGGAATTGTGCATAAGGCAGACTCGCAACGATACGCTTCCCGCAATAGAGATGAAATTCCGGTTATGTCATCGATCATGAAAGATGGTATGATATGAAAAAAGACAACGGGCTTCCCGATCATCGTCTGGTCCATCATTTTCTTGAAGAAAGCGCGCGCCGCCGTCCCGGGGCGATCGCGCTGGTTCACGGCAAGAACCGGATCAGTTACCTGCGGCTCAATATCATGGCAAACCGGCTTGCTTGCTGGCTGCTCGAAAACGGGATGATTCCCGGCGACCGGGCGGCTTTTATCTTCGAGAACAGCCCGCTTTATGTCGTCTGTTACTATGGAATTCTCAAAGCCGGCGGCGTTGCGGTACCCTTGAGCACGGATCTGACCCCCCGACGGCTCACCTCTATTCTGGACGAACTGAAGCCTTTCTGTGTCTGTGTGTCGGGCCGATATCAACGGCTCATCGACGAAGCGGATACCAGTCAATGCGGCTTCCCGTATCTCCTTGTTTCGTCCCCAAAGTCGGACCGGAAGGGAAGAAGTGAGGCGGCATATGCAGTGAAAAAGCTTGAGGATATCGTTGCCACGGGGGAGGTTTCGGACCAGAGTCTTTCTCCGGATCCCGACTCCCTTGCCTGTATCACCTACACATCCGGCTCGACGGGAGAATCCAAAGGTGTCATGTTGACTCATGCCAATATTGTCGCCAATACACATTCGATTTGCCGGTTTCTTCAATTGACCGACCGTGATATACAGATGGTCGTGCTTCCGTTTTTTTACGTTATGGGGAAATCACTTTTGAACACCCATTTTGCCGTAGGGGGACGGGTTGTCATCAACAACAATTTCGCCTTTACCGCCGCGATGATAAAGCAGATGGTTGAAGAGAAAGTGACCGGATTTTCAGGCGTCCCATCCACGTACGCCTATCTGCTTTGCCGTTCTCCCCTTGTTCACTATCGCAGCATGTTGACCCATTTACGGTATTGTTCGCAGGCCGGGGGGCATATGGCGGCGCAGATCAAAATCGAATTGAGAAAGGCCCTTCCCCGGCATACGGCTATTATCGTGATGTATGGTGCTACCGAAGCGTCCGCGCGGCTGACATGGCTCGATCCGTCCCGGTTCGAAGAAAAAACCGAATCGATAGGTGTAGAAATTCCGGGGGTCACGATAAAAATAATGGATCAGGACGGGAAGGAGCTTCCCGCAGGGGAGACCGGTGAACTCGTCGCTTCCGGCGACAATATAATGAAAGGATACTGGAAAGACCCGGAGTTAACCGCGAAGGTACTTGACGGTGACGGTTTTCATACCGGTGATATGGGGTACCGCGATGCGGAAGGATTTATTTATTTAACCGGACGAAAAGATAATCAATACAAAGTCGGGGGGCACAGAATCAATGTGCAGGAAATAGAAGATATTCTCCTCGGAACCCGGAAGTTGATCGAAGTGGCTGTTCTCGGATTGGAAGATCCGCTTTTGGGCCATCGGCTCATCGCTTTAGGTGTCGCGCGTGAGAATGGTTTGAGCGGAGAAAAGATTTTGGGCGGGTGCGCAAAAATGCTTCCGAGATTCAAGATGCCCCGTTTCCTTTATCTCATCCACAGCCTTCCCAAAACAGCGAGCGGCAAAGTCGACAGGCATCGGTGTATGGAATATATCCGCATGCAGGAAAACGGCCCCGGCTGATATCCACGTTCGCGGGTTCCCCCGTATTTTTTTTCACCTTCGCCGCCAATCACCCGGCATGCCGTACATAATTTTTTCTTTACCTCACCGGGATTGCGTGATACAATAATCGAGGTATACAGGAAAAAAGGAGGAAAGCATCATGAGAAAAATTATGATCAAAGCCGGTATCGTTATATTATTGATCCTTCAGGGTTTTACCCTGCATGCACAGTCTCCGGGCGGCAAAGGAGACGTTAATTCGGACGGCGACATCAATATCATCGACGCCCTGCTCGTGGCGCAGTACTATGTGGGGATCGATGTAACATTCGCTTTTCCCGAGAGGGCGGATGTCAACGGTAATGGCGTCGTCGATATCGTCGACGCCCTCCTGATCGCGCGATATTACGTCGGTCTGATTTCAGCGTTTCCCTCATCGGGCGGGGGAATCGAAATCGTCGGCTCCGGACTGGAACGGGAGACGGCACCGGATCCCGAACCGGGGGAACTCGAGGCCGTTGTCGCCGGCAACAACGCGTTTGCCTTCGACTGCTACGGGCAGGTGAGTGAAGGTGACGGGAACGTCTTTTTCTCGCCGGTCAGCATTTCATTTGCCTTTGGTATGTGTTATGCCGGGGCAAACGGCAACACGAAAACGGAGATGGCGCGGGTCATGCATTATGCCCTTCCGGAGAATAACCTGCACAACGCTTTCAACGCGCTTGATCTCGCCCTGGCGAGCGGATCGGAAGAAGATCCCGATGCCGGGGAACCGCTTAAACTCTTTATCGCAAACAGCACGTGGGGCCAGAAAGATTATTACTTTGTTCCCGCCTATCTCGATGTTCTCGCGAAGTATTACGGCGCGGACATGTTTACCGTTGATTTCAAGACGGCACCGGAAGAATGCAGGATACTCATCAACGACTGGGTAAGCGATAAAACTGAAGAACGCATCGAGGATCTGCTTCCCCCCGGTTCGATAACCGACCTGGCACGGCTCGTCCTTACCAACGCGATTTATTTCAAGGCAACCTGGCTGGACAAGTTCGATGAAGCGCAAACAAGGGATGAAAGCTTCTATCCGGCCGATGGAAGCGCCGTTACCGTACCGTTGATGCACCAGAGTGTCACCACCTCCTATTGTGAGGTTTCGGGGAGTTATCAGGCGATAAAACTCGGTTACCAGGGGAAAAAGAAAAATTCGATGATCGTCATTCTTCCCGCAGAAGGACAGTTCGGGAAATTCGAAGAGAAGCTCTCGCAGGATGTGCTCGATGAGATTATCGGGTCAATGGGAAGGTTCCAGGTCACCCTTACGATTCCCAAATTCAGTTTCGAATGGGAACAATCGTTGAAAGGGACCCTCCGGTCGCTGGGAATGTCCGATGCCTTTGACGATATGGAAGCCGATTTTTCCGGCATTAATGGAGAAAACGATCTTTTCATTCACGATGTTTTCCATAAGACGTTTGTGTCCGTCGATGAAGAAGGCACCGAAGCCGCCGCGGCGACCGCAATTATAATCGGCATTACATCGATGCCGCCGTCTGCGGTGATGAGAATTGACAGGCCGTTTATTTTTCTTATTTATAACGACGATACGGGAGCTATTCTCTTTTTCGGACGCGTTATGCAGCCGTAAAAAAGGCCCTATCTCATCGGCAATCTGTCCTGTTATTCCGGAAACGCGATATCGTTTACGGCCATACACGTGATGCCGTAAAAGAGGCCGTCTTGCCGGCGGCCCCTTTTACGTGCAGCCGTTTGAAGCGGGCGGAACAAAAAGATACTTACCAAAAAGCGGCCGATGATGTATAGTTGATATGCATGAAAACACCGAAACCTGGGCATGGAAGCAATGCCGCCCTGGGAAAACCTTCAATCGATGCATTACGCCGTTTCTGTCCCGATGTCGGCGAAGATTTTCTCAAAGAACATTACCGGCGACTCGATCTGAGTTATTTCGAGAGTTTTTCGATTGAGGCGATCGGACTGCATATTCGTCATCTTTCCGAACTCACCCCCGGCGATCCGGTACGAATAATATTTGAAAATGCGGAGGGCGGGGGCGAACAATGCACGGTACTGGCCTTTGATTACCCCTTCGAGTTTTCCTGTATTACCGGTATTCTCGCTTCCCTGGGTTTTCAGATACAATCAGGGGACGTTTTTACCTACCGGCCGTCCGATATCCGTGACAGCCGGATGAAACGTGAAGGGAAAAAAGGGACCGGGGAAGGAAATACGGCCGCTTACGGAAGACGGCGGATTATCGACCGGTTCAGGGGATTCAGGACCACGCCGAACCCGGACGAACGCTGGAAAAAGGAGTTCCGGCTGCGAATGGATGAGGTATTTCATCTGCTTGAAAGGGGCACGGAAGAAGATTTTTTACAGGTAAAGCAGCGAATCAATGAAATGGTATCCGATAGCCTGGCGGAATACCGTATCGATACGCAGTCGGTGCTTTATCCGCTTCATATCGATATCAGCAATGACGATCCTTATTATACACGGTTGAGGATACTTTCGCAGAATACCCCTTTTTTTCTCTATTCGCTGAGTAACGCGCTGTCCGTTCATAATATTTCAATCGAGCATGTGGCGATCAGGACGATCGAAGACCGGATCGAGGACGAGTTCGGTATTATCGACAGGGCCGGCACAAAAATAACGGATCCGGCGACACTGAATCATGTCAAACTGGCGGTGCTTCTCACGAAACAATTCACCTATTTTCTTGCCAGCGCCCCCGACCCCTACGCCGCCCTCTCCCGTTTCGAATCACTGGTCGGCCAGATCATCAGTCTTCCCGAACAGGGGAAATGGATCGACCTTCTCTCCGATCCCAAAATCATGCAGGACCTCGCCCGTCTGCTCGGCGCAAGCGATTTTCTGTGGGAGGATTTTATTCGTCTCCAGTATGAAAACCTCCTGCCGATGTTTCAGCCCCATATAGCGGGACAGAGTTTCAGTTCCCCTTCACATATGCTTCCCGGTACATTGAAGGATGCCTTGAGGAACGCAAAAACACTGGAAGAAAAAAAGGAGCGATTGAACGAGTTCAAGGACTCGGAGATATATTTGATCGATCTCGATCATATTCTGAGTCCCGGCACCGATATCGCCATTCTCAGCAAACGGCTGACCGCGCTGGCCGAATGTATCATCGGCGCGGCGGTCGATATCGCTTTCGAGGAGTTACAAAAACGATTCGGTACACCCAAGACCGTTGCCGGGATGAAAACGATGTATGCGGTTTTCGGATTAGGGAAAACGGGCGGGGCCGCCCTCGGGTATGCCTCCGATATCGAACTTCTCTTTATTTACAGCGATGCGGGAAAGACGGACGGGCCCGAGCAGATAGAAAATCCGGATTTTTTCGAACGGCTTGTTAAAATGATCGTCTTTCTTATCCGGACAAAACGGGAAGGTATCTTTCATCTCGATTTGCGACTCAGGCCCTACGGAAAAGACGGGCCCCTGGCGTGCAGTCTTGAAAGCTTTTGCCGTTATTTCGCAACGGGGGGACCCGCGTCTGCACTCGAACGGCTCGCGCTGGTCCGTTTACGATTTCTCACCGGCGAACCCGAGTTCGGGGGACTGGTCGAGCGCATACGGAACGATCTTCTTTATTTCGCAAAAGAGAGGATCAGCATCGAAGAACTAAGGGTCCTTCGTGAAAAGCAGTTCAGAGAAAAAACGGATTCAAGCCGGTACAACGCGAAATTCTCACCGGGCACACTTGTCGATCTTGAATACGATGTGCAGATTCTGCAGGTCACCTATGGGGACAGGGTTCCCGAACTGCGAACGCCATTGCTTCATGAAGCTCTTACCGGACTCGCGACGGCGGGGGTACTTGAATCCGCGGAGGCCGAACAACTCAAGAAATCGTATTTTTTTTTCAGGGCGCTTATCAACGGGTTGAGAATGCTCCGCGGTTCGGCCCTGGATCTCCAGCTTCCCGACGTTGATTCGAACGAATATACCCACCTCGCACGGAGAATCGGTTACGGCAGGGAAGGGGAACTCAATCCCTCAATGCGGCTTCACCTCGAGTTCGAAGCGAATATGGCGATTGTGAGAACATTCGTGGAAAGGCATTTCGGCCGCGCGTCCCTTCCCGGTCCTGTTTCCGGCAACCTGGCGGACCTCGTTCTTTCGGAACACCCCTCTGAGCTTCTCGTGGACGCGGCGTTGGGGCACCTGGGTTTCAGGAACAGGGAGCGGGCGTGCAGGAATTTGAGAAGTCTTGCCGGTTCGGGCAAACAGCGGGAGACCTTTACCCGGCTCGCGATCCTCGCGGGCGAGGTTCTGGAGCGGACGGCCGATCCCGATATGGCACTCAACAACTGGGAGCGGTTTATCAGATCGATCCGGCATGTCGAAAGTCATTACGAACTCCTCCTCGCCCAACCCATGAGGCTCGTTATTCTGCTGAGTATTTTTTCCGTCAGCCAGTTTCTTTCGAATACCCTTATTCGTAATCCCGATTTTTTCGACCGGACAATCAAGCCGGACGAACTGCAGACCCTGAGGAAAAAGGAAGATATTGAAACTGAATTATATGCGCTCAAACGAGGCATACGGCAAAAGAGGGAATTACAGAACTATATACGGAGAATCAAAAAAAGGGAAATTCTGCGTATCGCGATAAGGGATATCTGTCTTCAAAAACCCCTGTCGGAGATCGTGAATGAACTCTCGATACTGGCGGAGGCGGAAATAGAATATGCGCTCCGGAATGCGTGGCTTGATCTTCACCGGACTGCACCGGACGGCTCCGGACCGCCGGATATTCCCTTCTGTGTCATGGCCTTTGGGAAACTGGGCGGTGAGGAATTGAATTACAGTTCTGATATCGATATCATGGGAATATACGATGAGACCGTGATTGACGATACACCGGGGGCCGTCGGAGAGAAAGCGGAGACCCTTTTCAGAAAACTTATGGAACAGTGCTGTATCTATCTGACGGAGCATACGGAGGAAGGCTATGTCTATCGCGTCGATCTTCGGCTCAGACCCTATGGCAGTTCGGGCTCACTCGTCCGTTCGATTCCGTCGCTTCTAAAGTATTATCAGAATAATGCGTCACTCTGGGAGATCCAGGCGTTGCTCAAGATCAGGCCGGTCGCGGGAAAC
Source organism: Spirochaetales bacterium (assembly GCA_016930085.1). NCBI lineage: Bacteria > Pseudomonadati > Spirochaetota > Spirochaetia > Spirochaetales > Spirochaetales bacterium. The sequence goes on along the minus strand of JAFGHO010000016.1, from coordinate 96,372 downwards.
ATGGCGGTGGGGGAATCCTTTCTCCGCGCGATTTCATCCCTTTTCACGAAAAAGTTCGACACTCATGAGGTGGTTCACTCCATTGAAGCCCTTCGCAACCGAAAAATGGAAATATCGGGAAAACGTATCATAGGCGGTCTTGACATAAAAAACGATGCGGGAGGTATCCGTGATATCGAGTTTCTCACCCAGGGGCTGCAATTGATCAACTGCCATTCGCATGAGGGGCTTTGTGAACGGAATACTATTCGAGCGCTTGAGCGGCTTAACGAGAACGGTATCGTTTCCGCTTATTTCTGCGATACCCTTACCGAAGATTACCATTTTCTCCGGCGAATCGAACATTTTCTGCAGATGTATGAGGATCAGCAAACCCATTCGCTTCCGCAGGACATCGAAGAATTGAAGGCACTGACACGCCGTATCATGGGTATTGAAGTGAAGCCCGAAGAGTTTATTGAAAGTGTCGAGGTGTGTATGCAACGTGTCAGAGATATTTATGCGAAAGCGTTTCTTGGTTTAGCATGATGAGAAAAGTTACATTATTGTAGGATAATTGGCGAATAGCATACATTTTTGTTGAAGATCGGAAAAACCGGCATGAACGTAAGTCAGGATAATAGTTGTATACGGGAAACCGCAAGCATTCCTGTACATCTTCTCAGGAATTGAGGGGATGATCGAGCATATGGTATATAAATTGCATGTATATTTATGGTATCTTTTATTCAGATGGGTATCAAGCCCGACAGACGGATAAAAGAGGTGAGAAAACGGAAGTAAAAAGGAAAGCTGGAGGTTTCATAAATAATGATCGGCAACTCATTTCCGCAAAAGACCGGACTCTATGACCCCGCTTATGAAAAAGACGGGTGCGGCGTGGGTTTTGTGGTCAACCGTCATGGAATCCCTACACATACGATTGTCGAATACGGCATCGGTATTCTTCTCAACCTCCTCCACCGCGGGGCGATCGGCGGCGACTCCAAAACAGGTGACGGCGCGGGAATTACCGTTCAGATTCCCGACGCCTTTTTCCGGAGAATCGCCCAGGAATCTTCCATTAAACTGCCGGAAAAAGGCCCTTACGGTGTGGGGATGTTCTTTCTGCCGCAGGATGTCCGGTATCGCGATGAGTGTATCGAACGGTTCGAGCGTATCGCGTCGGCTTCAGGGTGTGAAGTGTGCGGATGGCGCCGGGTTCCTGTTGATGACAGTGCGATCGAGGGGAAAGCCAGGGATGAGCAGCCCGTTGTCATGCAATGTTTTATACGGGCGGATATACCTGTGCCGGAAGATTTCGACCGCCGGCTTTACATCATCCGGAGGACGGCCGAAAAAACATGCGGGGCTCAGCTTCCTGCCGGGGAGCGTTTTTACATTCCGAGTCTTTCATGCAGAACGATCTGTTACAAGGGCCTTTTTATCGCCCCCCAGTTGAAGGGGTATTTCCCCGATCTTGGCGAAAAAGATTTCGCCAGTGCCCTTGCCGTTGTCCATCAACGCTACAGCACCAACACCTTTCCCTCATGGAGCCTCGCCCAGCCGTTCAGATATCTGGCTCATAACGGAGAGATCAATACAATCAGGGGAAATATCAACCATATGAAATCCCGCGAGCAGAAGCTTTCCACGGCGATTCCGGGATTTGAGATTGAAAAGATTCTGCCGGTGATCGATGAAGGGGGAAGCGATTCAGCCTGTCTGGATAACGCCCTCGAACTGCTTGTCGCCGGGGGGCGTTCGATCGAACACGCGATGCTCATGCTGATTCCCCAGGCGTGGGGAGAGAAGTACAGGATGGGGCCCGATGTACGCGGGTTTTTCGAATACCACGCCGGTATTATCGAACCCTGGGACGGTCCGGCGACCGTTGTTTTTACCGACGGTGTGAAAGTGGGTGCGCTTCTTGACAGAAACGGCCTCAGACCCGCGCGGTATACGGTCACCAAAGACGGTCTCGTTGTTCTGGCGTCCGAAGTGGGCGTTTTTGACGTGAAACCGGAAGATGTCGAAGAAAAAGGAGCCCTGCAGCCCGGTGAAATGATTCTCGTTGACCTCGGAAAAAAGCGGGTACTCAAAGACGGGGAGATAAAGGCGGGCTGTGCGCGAAACAAGCCTTACAGACGGTGGGTGCAGGAAAATAAAATCGAACTGCACGGTTTTTATTCCGCGATAGCACCGATAACCCCCGACACCGGAACCCTCCTGCTTCGTCAGAAGCGTTTCGGTTACACCCGCGAGGATCTTTCCGGCATACTCGGGCCCATGGCGGTCACCGGACACGAACCTGTCGGGTCCATGGGGCATGATGTGCCCCTCGCGGTTTTTTCGGAACAACCGCAATTGCTCTACAACTATTTCAAACAGCTTTTCGCGCAGATTACCAATCCGGCTATCGATCCGATCAGGGAGGAACTTGTCATGTCCCTCATGACCTTTATCGGAAATCCCGCGAATATTCTTACCGAAACCCCGCAGCATGCCCGGCTCATCAAACTCAAGCATCCGATCCTCTCGAATGAGGACATCGACCGTATACGGAACCTGAACCATAAGGATTTCCGCACACGGCTTATCCGCATGGCGTATCCTCGCCACGGGACGGAGGCGGACCTGGAAGAGGCCCTCCGCTATCTCCGCAACAAGGCGGAGGCCGCGGTATCGTACGGCGATAACCTGCTTATCGTAAGCGACCGCGATCTGCCCGACCATCTCACCCCGATCCCGGCACTCCTTGCCGTCTCCGCAATACATCAGCATCTTATAAATAAAGGACTCAGGACAGAGGCCGGAATCATCGTCGAATCGGGAGAACCCCGTGAGGTCATGCATATCGCTTTGCTTCTGGGCTACGGGGCGACGGCCGTCAATCCTTATCTCGCTTTTGAATCGATCGCGGCAATGGCAGGCAATGATGAACTGAGTGAAAAACGAAGCGTTACAACGGCCCTTGAGAATTATATCAAGGCGCTCTGCAAGGGATTGCTGAAAATCATGTCGAAAATGGGGATTTCGACATTGCGAAGTTACCGCGGGGCGAAAATATTCGAAGCGATCGGTTTGAGTGAAGCGTTCGTGGATTCATATTTTCGCGGAACGCCGACACGCATCGGGGGTATCGGACTCAGGGAAATATGCGCGGAAATAGAATCGCGCTATGAAACAACGGCATTGCCTTTTTCGTTTGCCGCGGATCTGCTTCCTTCGGGGGGACATTTCCGTTATCGTAAAGACGGGGAGCGCCATCTCTGGACGCCGGAATCCATTCACTGTCTTCAACAGGCAACGCGAACTTTCGATATGAAGCTCTACCGGCGGTATTCGGCATTGATTAATGAACAGGCGGGGGCCCTTTCGACCATTCGGGGGATGTTTTCTTTCAGGGAAACAAAACCTATCCCCCTGGCCGAGGTCGAACCCGCGGAAGCCATCATCAAACGCTTTGTCACCGGCGCGATGTCGTTCGGTTCGATAAGCAGGGAAACCCACGAGACGCTCGCCATTGCGATGAACAGACTCGGGGCGGCAAGCAACAGCGGTGAGGGGGGGGAAGACCCGGAACGGTACGGAAAGCTGCCGAACGGGGACTCCCGGTGCAGTATGATAAAACAGGTGGCGAGCGGGCGGTTCGGTGTGACCACCGAATATTTGGTCAATGCAAGAGAACTTCAGATCAAGATAGCACAGGGCGCGAAGCCGGGCGAGGGGGGGCAACTGCCCGGTCACAAGGTCAATGCCGAGATAGCCAGAGTACGCCACTCGACGCCCGGGGTTACTCTTATTTCACCGCCTCCGCACCACGACATCTACTCGATCGAGGATATCGCACAACTGATCTTTGACCTGAAAAATGTCAATCCGGAAGCAAGAATCTCGGTGAAACTCGTTTCGGAAATCGGGGTTGGAACGATCGCGGCCGGCGTTGCCAAGGCGCGGGCTGATATGGTTCTGATCAGCGGTTACGACGGCGGCACGGGTGCATCCCCCCTTTCGTCGATTCGCCACGCCGGTGTACCGTGGGAACTCGGCCTCGCCGAAACACACCAGACACTGGTGCTGAACAACCTTCGGAACAGGATACGGGTGCAGGCCGACGGGCAGATGAAGACCGGACGCGATGTCATTATCGCCGCGATGCTGGGCGCGGAGGAGTTCGGGTTCGCGACGGCGCCGCTTGTCGTGTGCGGATGCGTGATGATGCGCCAATGTCACAAGAACACATGTCCCGTCGGGGTCGCGACACAGGACGAACGGCTCAGAAGGCGGTTCAGCGGAAAACCGGAATATATCGTCAATTTTTTTCATATGATCGCTTCCGAAGTGAGGGAATATCTTGCGCAACTCGGTTTCAGAACGCTCGATGAAATAATCGGCAGAAGTGATCTTCTTTCGGCCAACAAGGCTGTCGATTTCTGGAAATCGAAAGGAATGGATTTCTCGCGAATTTTTTCACACCCAGAAGGGACGCTTCAGGCCGTGCGGTGTACGGAGAAGCAGGATCACGGATTGAACGGTATCCTGGATGCGAAAATTATCGAAAAGGCACGGAAGGCGATCGAAAAAAGGGAGAAGGTCACGATCGGTCTGGATATAAAAAACATTCACCGAACCGTCGGTGCCATGCTTTCGGGAATTATCGCCAGGCGGTACGGGTATGCCGGGCTTCCGGACGATACGATTACCCTTCGATTTTCCGGCCCGGCGGGTCAGAGTTTCGGGGCGTTCGGCGCGCACGGTATTACGTTCGTTCTGGAAGGCGAGGCGAATGATTATCTGGGCAAGGGGTTGAGCGGCGCGAAGATTATCGTCAAACCCCCGGAGGGAAGCAGTTTCGATCCCTCAGGAAACATCATTTCCGGAAACGTCAATCTTTACGGAGCGACCGCGGGAGAAGTATACCTGAACGGCGTCGCGGGGGAGCGCTTCGGCATACGGAACAGCGGCGCGCGCGCCGTTGTCGAGGGGGTCGGCGATCACGGGTGCGAATACATGACCGGCGGCGTTGTGGTCGTACTCGGGAAAACGGGGGTCAACTTTGGAGCCGGTATGAGCGGGGGCATCGCTTACGTTTACGATGAAGACAGGCTTTTCGATGAACGGTGCAACCTCGCCATGGTCGATCTGGAGATTGTGACGGAATCCGGTGATTGTGAAGAACTGAAGGAGATGATCGGCCGTCACGCGGCCCTGACGGGAAGCGCCAAAGCGTGCCACATCCTTGACAACTGGGAGGCGTGTCTTCCATCGTTTGTCAAGGTATTTCCCATGGAATACCGGCGCGTTCTGGGGAAAATGATGCGGGAGGATGAGAAGGTTCAGCGAGAGGAGGTGGTCCATGGGTAAACAGGGCGGTTTTCTCGAATACGACAGGACCGATCCGGTGTACCGCGAACCGGAGGAGCGGGTCAGGGATTTCAGAGAGGTGGAGCGGATGCTCGACGAAGAAACGCTCCACGTCCAGGCGGCGCGTTGTATGGAATGCGGGACCCCCTTCTGCCACGGTTACGGGTGCCCCGTTGAAAATATCATACCCGAAATGAACGAACTCGTGTACCGGAAAAAATGGCGGGAAGGGATCAGGCTCATCCTTTCGACAAACCCGTTTCCCGAGTTTACCGGGAGAATTTGTCCTGCGCTCTGTGAGACATCCTGCGTGCTCGCCATCAACGATGATGCGGTGACGATCCGCCAGATAGAACTCGCGCTTATCGAAAAGGGATTCAGGGAAGGATATATCTTCCCGGAACCCCCGGCGGAAAGAAACGGGTTGTCGGTGGCGGTTGTCGGTTCGGGACCGGCGGGACTCGCCGCCGCCCTCTTTCTCAACAGGGCGGGATATACCGTTACCGTATTCGAGAAAGCCCATCGGGCGGGAGGTATCTTGCGGTACGGGATTCCGGATTTCAAACTGGAGAAAAACATCGTCGAACGGCGGGTCGATCTCATGAAGGCCGAAGGGATCGTCTTCGAAACCGGTATCGAGGCGGGAACCGATATTTCGTTTCATTATCTCGAAAGCAGATACGACGCGATATGCCTGGCCTGCGGGGCCGAAGCGCCGCGGGATATCGATGTGCCTGGAAGAAACCTCGACGGGATTCACTTCGCGATGGAGTACCTGATTCAGCAGAACCGGCGTGTGGCCGGAGAGGATGTAAGCGGTATCAGGCAGATTCTCGCGACCGGGAAAAAGACGGTCGTTATCGGCGGGGGCGATACCGGCGCCGACTGCCTCGGCACCGCGATACGCCAGCGTGCCGCACGGATTCATCAACTCGAGATCCTTCCCGAACCCCCGGCTGCGAGATCGGAGTTCACACCATGGCCGAAGTGGCCGTATCAGCTCCGCGAGTCGAGCAGCCACAAAGAGGGCGGAACCCGGCTCTGGTCGGTCAAGACGACCGGGTTTTCCGGGAAAAAAGGGAAATTGACGGGATTGCAAGCGGTCCGTGTCGAATGGTCTGCCGGAGAAAACGGGCTCCCGGCACGGATGAAAGAAAAACCCGGAACCGAATTCGACCTCGAGGCGGACCTGGTGATCCTGGCCATGGGATTTTCAGGCCACGGCAACGGGCGGCTCGTCGAATCCATGGGAATCGAGGTATCCCCGAACGGATTCATAAAGACCGATGAGGAGGGGATGACGAATGTCAAAGGCGTTTTCTCGGCCGGCGACATGGCAAGCGGTCCCTCCCTGGTCGTCCGCGCCATCGAAGCGGGGAAACGGGCGGCGGAAGGGATCATAAAATATGTCGGGTGATAATTGTATTCCAATTGCACCCGAAAGATAACGGTAGATTACCGTCCCGTCCGATTAATTCTCGACGATGATATCGTCTTTCCTTTTTTTGAAATGCGACTTTGTTTTCAATATAGCGTTCTTAAGAGAATTAATGATATTGATCGTTCCCTTTTTCATGTCCTGCCATGTCTCTTCGCTCGTATTTTTTACTTCCTGAAGCTTTGACAGGGCAGCGTCACGCTTTTCACGAAGATACGTTATCCGTGCTTGAAGCCTCGCTTTGGATCCTTCCCTGACTACTTTGACCTTCTTTTCGATATTGTCGATTCCGGTATTCAGTTCATCAAGTTGATTTTTCAAGTCGTTGACAAATTCATCTTTTGTGATCATACTCTTTTCTCCTCATGTGAAGAACAATTAAGATTTTACTACAATTAAAACATTTTTATGTGCTTAAAAAGTATTCTAATTACAAATGAAAACAATATACATGCAAATGTCGGCTCACTAAGCTCATCCGAGAATACCTTGAATTCTCATACATACATTCTCATTCAAAACCGCATTTAACTCAAGAGCGGATTTCCCTTTTTTATTGATCTATTTCCATATCCGTGATTGGTGCATTTTAATCCACTTTTTTTAATAGAATTTTTTTCGCTGATATCAGTTTTTCAAGGTTCATAATGTCAAGAAGAATATCCTTTATTTCCGGTGTCTCTTTGTCGATAGTACCCAGGTGTTTCTCCATTAAGGCCGAATAAACTTCATTCCCGATAATTATAAATTTATTTTCCATTGCTTTTTCCAACCGACTAATGTCGCGGATTAAAAAATTCTTCTTTCCGTATTCTTTAGTCTTTATCAATTGCTGCTCTGAAGAAACCGGCGAGTCTTCAAGGCTTTTTTGGATAATTTTTTTCATTCGATCGACAAAACTCATCATGACCCTCCATTTATTGGGAACGTTCCAATTCTAGACGAATTACGGTCAATTAACATCAGGTGTTTCCTGTTTCTTCTGTCTGTTTTCCGTTTTTCTATTACCTTTGACAATGGCCGCGCCGGCTTTTATTGATAGTGTTTGATTTTATTTATTATATTTTCAATGGTTGATGGTTTGTTGATGACTTCATCGGCATAATCCAGCAATATTTCTTCCACGTCGTTCTTATCCGTTATATACCCTGCCCTGTACAAAGGCCTTCCCGTTAATATAATTATTCTCAACTGATAATGATTATCCTTTAGCCATTTCAGAATTTCAAAACCAGATAAACCGGGAATTTTTATATCCAAAAGGAGTATATCAAATACTTCATTTTCCAGGATTTTCTTCCCGGAAAGTCCGTTGTGAACTATGTTTACACAAAACCCTTCAGCTACTAAAATATCCTGAAATTCTTCACAAAGCTGAATATCGTCGTCGATTATCAGTATGCGCTTTTTCATGGTATCACGTTTAGAGGAAGGGAAATCCTCACAATAGTGCCCTCTCCCTTTTGACTAAGTATTTCTATATTTCCATTATGCAGTTTGATCAACTCTTTACAGATGGTTAGCCCCAATCCCGTGCCCTTGGACTTATTTGTAAAAAAGGGATTAAATATTTTTTCCAAATCTTCATTTTCTATTCCGTTTCCGTTATCCGTAATGTATAAATTCAATCGATTGTTACCTGAGAGATTCCCCTGAATTTCAATACGGCCGTTAACCTGCGGTATGGCTTGATATGCATTATTCACTATATTATTGAGTACTTCACGAATTTGGACGGGATCGATATGAATAATCGTATCTTTTAGGGATTCGTATTTTCTGTTGATGATAATAGTGTCTTTAGTCATTTTGCCCTGGATGTCATCAAACAGATCATTTAAAAAATTATAAATTGAAACGTCCGTCTTTTGAGGAATTTTAAACTTCGAATAACCAAGCAGATTATTGATAATCTGTTCACTCTCTTCGACTTTTGCGTTGATATTTTCTATATGTTTCTCAATATCGCTATTCCGACTTTTTCTCTTGATATTATAAATAGCTGCCTGAATGACCGCAAGGGGATTGCGGAGTTCATGGGCCACCGTCGCCGCCAGTGTTCCGATATCCGATAATCTTTTTGCATTAAATAAATCTTCTTCCGCTTTTTTCCTTCTGGTCACATCGATGAGGACTAAAATGATTCCTTCAACTTTATTATTGTTTTTTATAGGCTGAAGACTCCAATCCCAATAGGTAGCATCGGATTCCGATTTGTCGGGATGAAAAAACGGCTTTACATATGTTATATAGGAAACTCCCGATTTTACAACGTGAGAGAAGACAGCCTTGTTTTCTTCGTTGGGAAATAAATCAAAATGATTTTTTCCCGCAAAAAAATCAGGCGACCGATTAAATGCCCTTGCATAAGCATCATTCACCTGGATAAAAGTAAAGTCCGTGGATAAGTAAGCAATCAGAAAGTGAGTATTGGAAAATATTATTTCCAGCAGTTTATTTGAAACCATTATCTGTGAATCTTTTGTATCAATTTCTTTCTTATCGTTTATTATCTGTTTATCCGATACTTTTTGCTTTTCATTTATTTCGCTAACCAGGTTTTCCAGCTTTTTATTGTTTATTTCCAATTGTTTTTCTTTTTCTGTTATTTCTGTAATGTCATGCCAAACAAGGATAATTCCGGCTACAACGGTACGATCGAGGATTGGCGCGGCTGAACAGCTGCAAAACCTTTTATTTCCGTTTTTATCCGTAAATTGACACGATACATCTTTGCCGATTTCTCCTTTTAAAGCCTTTGATAAAAGAGTCTCGACCGCATCCGGTTTCCCGGTCGATAAACCGGATGCGGGAATTTCGGCAAGTCCGATGGTATGTAATCCTATCGGATTGAATTGTAAAAAATCTTCTGCTGCCTTGTTTGCTTTTATAATACATCCTAAAGCATTATAGACAATGACGGGATCGGTAAAAGCATTGAATATCACATCACATTCGTCGGGATGATACCGGTTTTTACTAAATATGGTTTTTAACAATTTATTCATGTTTTTCTCCATGAAATAAAAGCTGTCTATATTCAGAGGGAGTAACACCTGTCAGGTGTTTAAATATCCTTGCAAAGGATTCGATATTCAGATATCCTATTTTACCGGCAATCTCATTGATATTGTACGTATGCAAACCCAGTAATTCTTTTGCCCTCTCCATTTTTAACCTGAGTTTATATTCATTGAATCCAATCCCGACCTCGTCTTTAAATATTTTTGAGATATATTTGGGACTCAAACAGACAACGTTTGAAGCATCCTTTAGACTTATTTTCTTGTGAAAATTTTTTTCGATAAAATGCTTTAATTTTTCAATGACGCCTTTTACTTCACATTGTTTGTTGTATAAAAGCTGTTTGATTCTTTGCAGCGCCGTTTCTATTTTCAAAGGTTTTTCCAGAAAATCATCGGCATGCCTTCTTAAGGATTCAATTATGACATCCTTTGAACCATAACCGGTAACAATTATGATTATCAAGTCCGGTACCAGTTGCTTTAATTGTTTTAAAACCTCTGTTCCCTGTATTCCCGGCATTTTAACATCCAGAATGGCGAGATCGACAATATTCGGTTTTTTTATGATTTCAATAGCCTTTTCTCCGCTTGCTGCTTCATATACATCATATTCTTCTTCCAGTATATCACGGAACTCGACTCTGAAATCTTTATCATCATCCACAATTAAAATACTATACGGCATGACAGCGTATCATATTACACCCTGGATAATTTTTAGACAAGCGGATTATTGATTCCGGATAAAAAAATCAATATAAAAAGAGAACGGGCGGCAAAATCCCGTGGAGCCGCAGAAGTGAAAAAAAGCAGTAAAAAGAGGATATGTGTCATTATAACTATTAAAAAATAAGAATACGGTATATAGCCATAACAAATAGGTATTTTAATATAAAGTGGAGGAGTCAAACATGCTGCAATTATATTTTATTTCCATTCTAACGCTATTCCTGGGGGGATTGGCTCTCATGTTCAGAAATATAGAAACCGATATTAAGCTGCTTAATCCGATAAGGAGAATTTTGGTCAACAAGGGTATACAAACCGTATTAGGGATCACGGCACTGGCTGTCGGGATTCTTCAGTTTTTCGTGTTTATCAAACCGGGAGGGATTTTTATTCTGGAAGACCTGCTCCCCGCACTGACGGGTTGTGCAATAGGCGGAAGCCTGCTGCTCGCCGTGTTTACAAAAAAGGATAAAGAAGTGGAAGGGGAGATTGTTAAACAAGATACCGGAAAAATAAGATCGACCATCAAGAAGTACCATGTACTGATAGGGATAACCGGTATGTCGGTCGCGGTTATCCATCTGATTTTTCCGGGTGTGGTGCTTCTGTAATAGGGAGACCTTATTCATGGGAATAATCTCCCCCGAAAGCGCTGTCGATTAACAAAAGCAAACCGCCTCCTTTGGAGGCGGTTTGTAAGGCCGCTTACCTTTAAGATATTGAATCTGACCTAAAACCATCTCAATAAACCGTTTCCATGAAGAAAAACCTTTCGCATTCTTTTCGACTTTATAGGTTCGCATGGCTAAATAGGCTGTCAAAATTGCATTATTATCGTGATATTTTTTTACATTCTTGATCTCCTTTTGATATAATGATTTGTTTGTTTTTCAGCTTCAATATACAATGGAGATCAGGCAATTAATCTACCCTGTTTTGTACAGCAATGATACAAGGCATATCAGCAAGATATTCTGAAAAATGGCTGTTTCCGATTTTATAATCTATTATTCTTTATTTCCCTTGTTTTTCCGTAACTCCTGCGAAGAGTTGTCCTCGCCCGAAAATATGTTTCTCTATAAATCAAACTTCCCGGTTGCCCTCTCCATCCGCTTTCCCTGTCCGCATATAAACGAACAAAAGGCCGTCCATAAGCAGGAAAACGATCATCCCGCTCAGTCCGGTCATGCCGGTCAGCAAGTCGTTTCCGCCTTTGATCAATATGACGGTATATCCCGCAAAGGCGTTGATAGTGCCGTGAAAAACGGCGGGGGGTATGACGGAACCCGTTTTTTCCCGCAAGAACTGCATGAGGGGGGAAAGCAGAATGCAGAATGCGGTCATCATGAAAACACCGATTTCGGGGTGGTTCGGGTAATTGTAGCCGGAAAGAATGACCGGCGCGTGCCAGACGCCCCAGAGGAGTCCCGCGGCAAGCGACGATTTCCAGAAACCGAGGCCGCGCAATTCCTTGTAGAGAAGCCCCCTCCATCCGATTTCCTCTCCGAGCGCGAATATCGCGTTGACGGTGATTCCCCCGGCAAACGCAAGGAAAATACGGCCGATCCAACCGCAAACGGAAAGCCCCCCGTTTGACGGCAATGCATCGGGGGCGATGCCGAAACGTTCGAGTCCTTCCATGCCGGGGGAAAACGACATGCCGGGTCCCATCATCAGACTGATGAGGATCGAGAGAACGGCGAGAAAAAAGGGGAGTATCCACGCCGCCGCGTACCACGGACCGATGCTTATTTTCAATCCCAGGTCGGCTGCCGGTATCCGGTATTTTACGGCGGCGACGAGTGTCGCAATGAACGGGAAAAACATATAAAGCGCCGCGAAATAACGGATTTCGGTATGGAGGATAACGGAAACGGCCGCCACTATTCCGATGAGTATGCAATTGACGAGAATATAGAGGATGATTTTTTTATTCATACTCCCTCTCACGACAACCGGTTCCGGAAACGGCCGTCCGCCGCCGGCCTGGACTTCGGACGGTTAACGGCTTTCAGGAATACCGGCGTCGCTTCCTTCCGCCTTGATTATTTTTGTCAGCGTGACGCCGAGACCCGGGAAGGCCGTGTTTCCGCTGAAAGCGGTCATTACATTTAATCCGATTTCCGTCGTCGGGGAGATCAATATATTGCATCCGCCGTTTACAACATAGGTTTCAATCATGGCGGCATTTTCTCCCTTGTATAGCATGATGCCGATATCGTAAAAAAGACTGATCGAGTCGTTGACGATGAAATACAATGATTGAATCAACTGGCTCTTGAACGTCGTGTAGATGGCTTCGGTATCCTTCTCCCGCCAAAGGGGGTATGAAATATTCAGGGATACGAACAATATGACGGGGTCTATGGTGAAACAGCATGTCTCACCGGCAAGCAATGTCAACATTCTGAGATCATCGAGTGCGGCATCGGAATACTCGGAATCGAATGATATGAGAACGTCGCCCGGATTGTCGATCGATGAATAGTCACAGACGGCGGCCATCGACGGAATTTCAAGGCCCGCTATGACTTTGAGGGTCATACGGGAAAAATCGAGTTTATAATGAAGGGCCGCGCTGCTGTTTTCAAGTCGAAGGAACGCCTGGGTTTCATAGGCTGCTTCTTTATTGATGTTTTTAATCGAATAGATAGCGCATGAAAAAGGAACGGTAAGAAACAGAGACAAGGCATCGGTAAAGAAATAGCCCGCCTGAAACGTGTTTGTGATCGTCCGTTCCTGTACATCCGTTGACGTCGCGCTTCTGTAATGGAGCGAATCCGAAAGGACCAAAGCTTTTTCCAGACCGAATTTGAATAATGAATTCTCCGATTGCGCGTGTATATCGTTTGCGGTACAGAGCGAAATAGACGCGCAAAGTATGATGAAGAGAGGGTTTTTAGTATGATTCATAATATAACATCCTTTGTATTCGTTCTATTCCCCGTTCGATGACTTTTTCCATATTCTCCCGGCTGCGTTCAACGGTCGTCTTGTCGTTTTCCGGCGGAACGATAACGAGGATATTGCCGCTCCATTTATCGAGCAACTGGCTTTTCGTATAAACGCAATTGCCGTATGCCGGGTCCTGGATAATGAAATAACCGTCCGTTTCACCAAGCAACAGGCAGAAGTGACCGACCTTCTCCGCGCCGTACCTGACATTCAGATGAATGATAAGCGGCACGGTATTGACTTTCAAAAATTCCAGCAGGGCGGCGAGGTTGATTTTAAATCCCTTTGCGGTAAATCCCCGGTCGGCGGCGATTTTTTTTAAGTCTAAAAAACTAATTCCTCGCCTTTCTTCCATAATTTGTGCGACATATCGATCGATGACTTCTTGTTGTGAAAGGTTTATCTCGAAGTAATGATTGAATAACGTCGTCAACACGGCGATGCCGCACGCATACTCGGATATCTGCCGGTCCATCGATTCGAACTTCAGCCGGTAATACGGTGTGACGACGGTCTGGCCGCCCGAGGCGGCATTGAGTGTGACGGCAAGAAAAAGGAGGGAGCACGCAAGACGCCGATACGGCCCATATCTCATTCCGGGGTGCCTCCTTTTGAATAAAAAGATTTAAAAAACTCGCTTCCCCTGTCCCGTTTCAGAACATGCGAGGGTGCGGATTCCGTTATCGTTCCATTATCGAATAACAGGACATTATCGACGACATCCAGCGTCGAGCTGCGGTGCGTGATGAGAATAACGGTGCCCGATCGTTTCAATTCGCATAATACATCCTTGATCTTTTCTTCCGTCCTGTTGTCGATATATGCCGTCGTTTCGTCGAATATGAAAACCTTCGGATTTAAAAGCAATGCCCTCGCTATGGCGATCCGCTGGCATTCCCCGCCTGACAGATTCAATCCGTGAACACCGATCAACGTGTCGAATCCGGCCGGCATTTTATAATGAAAATCGATTCCCGCTTTTTTCATTGCCAGAAGGACATCCTTTTTATCGACATGACCGGTACCGTATGTCAGATTTTCCCAGAGTGTGCCGTTCATCACATGGTTGTTCTGCAGAGAGAGATGAATCGATTTTCTTAAAGAAGGTATTTTGATTTCCCTGATGTCCCTGTTGTCCAGATAGATGGAGCCCGATTGCGGATCGAACAGTCTAATCAGTAGCCGGCAAAAGGTGGATTTACCTGCGCCGGTCCTGCCGACCAGGGCAGTTATGGAATTCGGTTCGATGACTTCATTGATGTTTCTGAGAACGTAATGGTCATTGTAGCCGAACGATACGCCTTTCAATTCGATCCTGCCTTCCTGGGGTTTGTATGGTTTCAGGGGCCTGCCGCCGGAAGGTGGCGGCAGATATCTTCCGACCCTTGCGAATTCCTCGTACCGGTAAAGGCTGGTTCGTATTTGTTGAAATGAAAGGACCAGTTCGGTCAGCATGAAAATGGGAGTGTTGAGGATATTGACAAGGAGTAAAAACGCGGAAAGCGTCCCTATTGTCATGTTACCCGCCAGTATCTGTGTGCCGCCGTACCAGAGCACGACGAAGATCCACAGATAGGAAAGAAAGGCGATGATGTTGTTATATCCCTTGTTGAGCATGAAGTTTCTGAATGCCGCCCGGAACAATTTCCGTACTGAACCCAGAAATTTCTTTTGTTCGCTTTTTTCGGTGGAATGGGTTCTCACCAGTTCTATTTTTGTAAAAAACTCCACGGTATAGGAAGTGAGCTTTTCCATGTTTTCCTTGATTGAAAATGAGGACCGCATGATCGGGCCCTTGAAGACGACGATGATAAGGATTTGAAGCAAAATAATACTAAAGATAAAGTAGGAGAGAACGGGATTGTAATGAAGCATTATCGCCCCGCCCGCGCCCAGGATAACGATCAGCGGCAATGTCGCGACGGTCTGCGTCCAGAAACCGATAATCCGTTCGGTGTCCGTCAATATTCTGTGGGCGATCGCGCCTTTTTGAATAGTGGTAAAAAAGGTAAATGGCGCATATTGCAGTTTTCTGAAAAAAGAATACTTGAACTTGATCCCGCCCAGACCGTTTACCTTAAAGAGAAGATAATTCGACAGAATCGATGACCCCGCAAGAAGAATGAGAATGACGATCCCGGAGAGTATCGTTATGTTGAGGTAACTGTCAAAACCTTTGAAGATGACGGTGTCGATAATAAATTTCGAAAACAAGGGGATGGATAACGCACATAACCGGCTTATTATCCCCAGAAATACGCCGAGGAACAATAACCCCTTTTTCCCTTTAATATAGGTCGTAAAAATTCCGAGTAACCGTTTTAAATCCTTATACGCCAGTATAGTTTTATTCATCGGTTCTTCCATTTTTCCATGAGTTATATTTCCATCCGCATTTCCGCGGAGACCGCAATCGACTCGGGTGTCGCCGGGAAATACGCCCCGCCGCTTTTCATTATCTCTCTGTCTTTTCCCTTCAGGGCATCAGGCCGTTTTATCCTCCGGTTCCCTGTTCGATAAACGAACGGTCAGGAGAAAAACAAGGGAAAAAACAATCCACGCCGCCAAACAGACTATAAACGTAACAATCCTCGGGGCCGGGGCACTCGTGATAAAGCCGAAAAGCGTCCCCAGAGCGGCCCCGCCGAGCAAGATCTTCCAGGCGGACGGTTTTTTCAGTTTATTGACACCGATCCCGATCACCACACCGATTATCATATGAATGAAGACCACGATAAGCGGGGTCGCGATGAGGGTAATATAATAAATGGTAACCGGGTCCATGCTGATAAGCCGTTCGTACGGCTTGAGTGAGAGTTCGAGCTGGTTTAATGTGACCTCTTTCAGAATAAGTACCGAAAGAAAGATATACAGCCCGATGATAATTCCCAGGACGGTTCCGGCGATAAATCCGGCCCCCGTCATTTCATTTTCCTTTCTCCTGTTCAGGAATCCGATTATTCTGGATAATCTCATATAACATCCTCTCTGATTGTAATTTTTTATCGATCATATAAACAATGGTTTATTGTTCGGGTATTCGCTATACCGATTTATTGAAAAAGATCCTTTAATATACGATTCAGGTCGAAACTTTTTTCCCTGTCCGGATCGAATAACTCGTCGGAGACGCCGGTATTTATGTCGATCTTTTTGATTGAAATTCTCGAGTCCAATATACCGTTTCTGTACAGCTCGATTTTCGTCGCCATTTCGTGCCCGTCGACAACTGATTCAAAACCGCCGTAGACGATAATGATGCTGTCGTCTTCGGAAAACATGATTTCGATTTTTTCGAGAAGCAGATTGTCCCTGTTAACCCAGCACCGATATGTTTCATTGTTGTTATCACTCAGGATGATATAGCAGTTCGTTACCTCATCGTCGGCTTGTTCAAGCCGTGATTCCTCCGAAATTATTTCCCACCAGTTTTTCTGCAAGGCAATCGTTTTGTTCTTCTCCAGCATTTCGTCCCTGTTTATTTTCTGTTTCAGGCCGCTTCCTATTTTCCAGTAATCGCGGCCGTCATAGATGATTGTTTCTTCGGTAATTGCGCCGGCGAACTCACAGGAATTCTCGACCCGGAATTTATCTGACTTTTTGTAAATCGTCGACCGGAGGTGCATCGTTCCCTTCTCCGAATATATTTCGCTTTCCTGTATGATCGTTATATCGGCGATTTTGCCGCTCATTTCCTTTTTACTGTTTTTTATATCCGAAACGATTTTCCCCAGGGCCGGTTCCGCGAAAATGAAACAATGCGAGAAAAAGAAACTCAAAACGAAAAACGATACGTTTAACATATAACGTCGATACATGGTTCGATTCCTGTCACTCCCCTTGTGATATTTCGGTAAATCCGTCCGATTGTGCGCCGGTCCCGTTTCTACTGCGCCAGTCCGCCGATAGCGGTAGCCGCTTTCCTGTTTTTTTCGATCTCATCGATAAGGACGGGATCGTAGCTCAAGCCCATGACGGAAATATCATGATCAAAACCCAGTTCGTCCCTGAACAATCCCTCGTCCCCGAATCCTTCAGATATTAGCAATTCAACCAGGGAGTCGTCAACAGGCTCCTTCGAACTGATAATAAATTTAATTTTCGAAAGCTGCGAAACGGATATGTGCGGGAGATTGTCCGATGCATAGCGAAACAATTCCCTGAAATATTCTTTTGCACAAATGCACATCTTCAATACGGCGGCCTTTGACGGGGGAATGGGCAGCTGAAAGGATAATAATCCTTCTATTTCCCCGTTTTTTGTTAAAAAGAAGAACTCCTCGTTAAAATTGAATATTTTCTGCCGCAATAAAACTTCGTCGTATTCATATGTGTTGACATAAACATTTTTATAATAAAAATGCGAGGAAGAAACGTCGTTCCCATTTGTAAGAATATCGCTGTCCATAATAAATTTCTTTATCTTCAACAAATCGTCTTCGACGCCGATTCTCAATCCGTACGTATCGTCTATGATTTCTTCTCTCAGAAAAAGGTACGGGTTCTCGTGTTCCCATTGAATCAACATCAATCTGGAGGTACTAGCGAGAATTTTGTGTACGTCATTTGTAATGATGGCCGACTGGACCATCGGATATTTCGCTTTCATTTTTGAAATGATGTCTTCGATCGTGTTTTGACCGTCGCATAAATCGATGATTTCTTTCGTTGTTTTGTTTATCACCAATTCTCTCAGTTCGGGGTGGAATTTGGATAACAGTGTGACACAACCTTTGTTTTCCTCCCTCATGTAAAGCAGATTTTCACTTTTAAAGTGCGGTGTTCCTTTTTTCATGATTACATCTCCATTTTATTATAACTAAAATATTATGAACTGATAAGTTTGTCGTCGATAACATCGTATCGAATATTCTGATCGAACCAAACAATCGGCAAATCCTTGTGTTCTTTGGAGAAATCGGACATGCATTTGATGTTATTCGCTATTTTTTTTATCGGTTCGAACTGCCAGACTTTCGGCAATCCCTTTTTCCAGTATTTCAGAATCGAGTGTTTTTTAATATTGCCGATCGTTATCGGCAAATACGGGGAAGCCGCTATATCTCCGTTCGCCTGAACGACGAGAAAGACGTTCAGGTGTTGTGTGACGGTACGGAAGCGAATCAAATGGTCGATCGGATCGCCCCATTCGATCTTAATGTCTGTATATTCGGTCTTTGATTCATTGAGTGTCTTGACGAGGTTGCGGTATTGGTAATTCGAAGGAAGTATATTTCCCATGTTCGTCTTCGCCCGGCCGATACACATCAATGGCTGTACCCTGAAATCCCTGACACCGAGGTTCCGGCATAAAGCGATCACATCGCTTGCCTCGTGACAATTGAAATTGGTCGGGGTGAACGCCACACCGACATCGTCGAATCCCGCAGTCTTGAATATTTTTATCGCCTCGATCGCTTTATTAAAACTTCCCTTTTTCACTCTCAATCGCTCATGGGTTTCCGGACAGGCCCCATCGAGGCTTACCTGGACGCGGCGTACGCCGGAAGCGAACAATTTTTCCGCCTTTTCCTCCGTCAGCAGGTATCCGTTCGTCACCATGGAAACCATGATGTCGTTCTCCTTGAGCATCGAGGAGATGTCGCATATCAAATGAAACCTGATCAGGGGTTCTCCCCCGCACAGACAGATATTAAACGGTTTCATTTTGATTATATCTTTTATAAAATATTTTACCTGTTTGTCGGTTAATTCATCGTTCATCCGGTCGTTCTCGCTGCTTCGATTAAAACAGTGAAGGCACCTAAAATTGCATTTGTTCGTGATATCGAAAGCGATTTGTGTGGGCCCTTTTACGATTTCTGCATGCTTGATCTGTATCGATGTATTCACCGGCAATTGCAATTCCGCCATAGTTGACTCCTTTCCTGATTTGTATTATAATTTCATCAGTATTTTATTATACGATAATGAGCTTTTACAAATGTAAATCGGTCGGAAAAGAGATAATATCTCAATTCCGACCGTGGCTCAGTTAATTGATAATCAGTTACGGAGTGATATCAATTACTGACAAAATGAGTAATACAACGGCTGCTACTGCAACAAAAACAGGACCTATTGCCCAAACAAAGGCTCCCATTACGTTGTTCATCTGGGAATCACCCAGCATTTCAATTGATGGAGATTCGTACATAAGGTTTCCTCCTTTCGTAAAAATGTCAATGCTCAACGAGCATAGGTAATGTCATCCAAATGAATAAAAACGGCATCGCCGGGCGCTTGCGATTTGTGTAAATCATTACGATTTGCGCAAATCGTAAAATACAATTCCAAAAGAGTCAATAAAAAAAAAACAAAAAAATGACATTTATAATTTTTTTTTCGTTAAAACAATACGAAAAGACGCAGTAACACAGGCGGTTTTCCGCACAATCATGGAGAAACACGCCATGAACGCGCGGCTTCAACGTGTAACGAAGCAAAGCCGCTAAGGGCCGGCGATATCGTCAATCCGCCGTTCGATGCGGGGATACACTCCCGGCGAAACAGGAAAAAAAGTCCCTGTACAATCACCCCCGAATCTGTTAATCTGGCGGGGATGAATTATATAGCGGATCTTCACGTTCATTCATGTCATTCACGCGCGACGAGCAAAGCGTCGAACCTCGAAGGGTTTTACCGGTGGGCGAGGGTCAAGGGCATTAATCTGATCGGGACCGGGGATTTTACTCACCCCGTCTGGTTTTCCGAACTCAAGGAAAAACTGAAACCGGATTCGAACGGTTTTTTCATCCTGAAAGATCCGCCGGACGACCTCCCGGAGAATCTTCCGTTCAACGATGCCGGGTGCGGGAATATCGATATCCGTTTCTGCCTTTCGGCGGAAATCAGTTCGATCTATAAAAAGGGCGACCGGACGAGAAAGGTGCATTCCGTGCTTTTCGCCCCGGACTTTGCCGTTGCCGAAAAGATAAACAGAAAACTCGATGCCATCGGAAATATTTCGTCCGATGGAAGGCCAATCCTCGGACTCGACGTCAAACACCTGCTCGAGATCGTCCTCGATGCGTCGGAGGACGCGTATCTCGTTCCAGCCCATGTCTGGACGCCGTGGTTTTCTCTTTTCGGATCGAAAAGCGGGTTCGATACGATCGAGGAATGTTTCGAAGATTTAAGCGGGTATATTTTCGCCCTCGAGACGGGGCTTTCATCCGATCCGGAAATGAACTGGCGGTGGAGCGCCCTCGACCGCTATACCCTGATTTCCAATTCGGACGCCCACTCGCCCCAAAAACTCGGCCGGGAAGCAAATATTTTTTCAACCGGTCTCACCTATGACGCGATGTTCCGGGCCCTTAAAACCGGAGAAGGCTTCGAGGGAACGATCGAATTTTATCCGGAAGAAGGGAAATACCATCTCGACGGTCACAGGAAATGCGGGATTTGCTGCGATCCGGAAGAAACCAGGAGACTCTCGGGTGAGTGTCCGGTCTGCGGGGGAAAGCTTACCGTGGGGGTGATGCACCGTGTTCTGGAATGTGCTGACAGGGAAAAGGGAATAAAGCCGGCAGCTTCCGCGGGCTTCAGATATTGTATCCCCCTGCCCGAAATCGTTTCCGAAATCACGGGAACCGGCCCGGGCTCGAAAGGGGTTCTCTCGACCTATGCCGAACTCGTCGGATTCGGGGGAAACGAGTTCACCTTTCTTCTCGATGTTCCGCTTCCGGATATCGAACAAAGGTTCGGTCCCGTTTATCGAGAGGCGATCGGACGGATGAGGGAAGGAAGAATTCGCCCGAAGCCGGGTTTCGACGGTGAGTTTGGTGTTATACGGGTATTCGATGCCGATGAACTCGAAGCCCTGCTCGGCCAGGAAAGCCTTTTTGAGGCCGGCAATCTTCCGGAAAGAAAAAAATTTTCTCCACGGCGGTCATCCGGGCACAAGGGAATCCGGAAAGGGGAAAAGGGGAAAAGCGAAAGAAGCGGTGAACCCGAAAGTAAGGATACCCTCAACCGGGAGCAGCGGGAGGTTCTGAATACGACCGAAGGGGCGCTCCTAATTACGGCCGGGCCTGGGACCGGCAAGACAAAAACCCTCACATCGTGGATCGCACGCCTCATCGAAACCGGGCAGGCCTCATCGGGCCAGGTTCTTGCGATCACCTTCACCAACAGGGCGTCAAAGGAACTGGCATCGAGGCTCTCGGTCATGCTGGGGAAGTCTTCAGGCGGTATCAAGGTCTGTACGTTTCACGGTTTTTGCCTTGACATTATCAGGGAGAGATTCCCACGAATCAGGAACATCTACGATAAATACAGGCGGATCGAGTTGCTTTGCATACTCAATCCCGATATGAAAAAAAAGGAGGTACTTCGTCTGGCTGACAGGATGGAGCGGCTTTTTATGAATCCGCGGGAATCCTCAGATAAACGGCTCCGTTCCCTTGCGCAACGCTACCTCGATGCGGTCAAGGCGTACGGCGGATTCGACCTTTCGTCGCTCATTACGGGCACGTGCGCCTGCCTCCAAAAAGATCCCGAACTTCTTCAATCCCTGAGGATGCGATACAGGTTTATCGCCATCGACGAGTTTCAGGACATCAATCCGGGACAGTATGAGCTGGTTTCGACGCTCTTTCCGCGGTATCATGAAACAGACGACGGACTCAGGCGGTGTCTTTTCGCGATCGGTGATCCGGATCAGGCAATTTACGGATTCAGGGGGTCCGACGTGAAGCTGTTTTTCCGCCTCGGGCGGGAATATTCACCCGTTTCGATCACACTCATTAATCACTACCGTTCCACTGAGGAAATCCTCCGTTCGGCGGCTTCCGTTATCGGAAAAAACGGGGCAACGGGGAAGAAAACACTCGTACCGGTCAGGGGCAGGGGTGAACAAGTGCTGATTTTCAGGGCGGGAGAACCGGTTGAAGAAGGGGCTTTTATTGCTTCACGGATAGAGGAACTCGTCGGCGGAATGAGTTTTACCTCCGTGGATTCCGCCTTTGCGGGAAAATGCGAGTATTCGTTTTCCGACATTGCCGTACTGACACGGACCAAAGCGGCGGGTGAAGCACTCGTACCGTTTCTGGCGGGAGCCGGCGTACCGGTTAGCGGGGGGGCCGCACGGCCGGTTTTTTCGGAAAAACCGTTCTCCTGCGCGGGCAGCCTTCTCCACCTTCTTTTGAACGAAAATGATATCGTTTCTCTGCGTGATGTGCTGGTTCATCTTTACGGGGTGTTTTCGGAAAATGAACCGCTTCCATTTCTTGATGAAAACGCGAAACAGACGGAAGACCGGTGTCTGATGAGGGGACTCGCTGAAAGCGGGCTTTTGACGGAGAAGCAGCAGCGGAAGACGGATGAGTTGCTGGCTTTTCACGGTGACCTTTGCAAGCTGCTTCAAGAAAAAGGGGTCCCCGCAGTTTTAGAGTGTATTTTCGACACATTTCCCTGTTTCCCGGTGACGGACCAGACGATCGTCATGAAAAAGGACGCCCTTCTCGAATCGGCCGGGCGGTTTCAATCCGATCTCGAAGGATTTCTCACCTATTGTATGATCGGCCCGAACGAAAGCGGGTGCCCTTTTAAAACGGATACGGTACGGCTGCTTACCTTCCACGCTTCGAAGGGTCTCGAGTTTCCCGTTGTGTTTGTCGCGGGCTGCGAAGAGGGAATTACCCCCCTGACCGGTCCGTCGAGCGATCCCGATGAAGAACGAAGGCTTTTTTATGTCGCCCTAACAAGGGCGAAAGATCTGCTGTATCTTTCATGGAGCAAACGCCGCAAGGTTTTCGGAAAATGGAAGGAGAACGAACAAAGCAGGTATCTTCGGGATATCCCCGCGCGATTGACAAGTGATGCGGAGGGTGCAAGAAAAAAAACGGCCGATGAAGATTACCGCCAGCGTTTGCTGTTCAAGGATTATACGCAATGAAGATAAAAAAAAGAAATCAATTGATAGAGACACTCGCCCTCGTGAAAACGGGAACCCTTGGTATCGAAGCGGGGGAGCGTTATAATCCCGATTTCACAGAGTACCGGAAGCAGTTCCTGAAATCGGGCGACTCGTCGGTCGTCCGGATTACCTTCGGGGGAAAGCATTATCTGGTCGACACCGGCTATGCCGATGAGTGGAATCTGGAGCCCGCTTCGAGGGAATTGAACAAAGCGATGCTGAATTACCATCTGACGCTTCAACGGCTCTCTTTCGAAAGTATCGCGGGCATCTTTATCACGCACTGGCATCACGATCATTTCGGCAACCTCCCGTTTTTCCCGAACGCGCGGCTTTACACCACCGGGCCGGAGAAGGGGCTGAACCTCGAGGTGCTTGCCGAAAAGTGCGGTTTTACGCACATGATGCCGCCGAGTTATTGCGGAGCAGGGGATACCTTTGCGGGCTGCACCTTGCTGCCGACACCGGGACATACACCGGATCATTGCTCCCTTCTCGCGGAATACGGGGGATGGGTTTTCTGTATCGCCGGGGACGCGATCGTTTCGCAATCGTATTACGAACGGGGGGAGGCGTGGCCGTATAACGCCGGTAATATGGGAAAGGAAAAGTGCGCGGAAGCGATGAACGCCATTATCGAATCATCGGACTATATCATACCGGGACACGGCCATGTCTTTCAGAATTACCGCCGGAAAACGGGAATGCGATGACGGTGGTAACGCAGCCGGAAAGATAGCGAAAGCATAAAACGGTAATGATTATGTGGAAAATGATCCTTGTTTGTCACGGAAGTGAACGGTAATGTATATAAATACGGCCTCGGTATAAATAACGGATGGAGGAGCGATTGTGGTTATGCCCCGGTGCGGCGGGCCGCACCGGGGAGACGACAAAAAGGAGGAATGTATGTCAATTAACATCGAAAAAGTTCTCGGCGCGGAGGCGGAAAGCCTGCTTACCCATACTTGCAAAACGATTCCGGCCGGTTCTATTCATGTCCCGTCTCCCACCTTCGTGGATGATGTCTTTATTGATTCGGACCGGCCGGTTCCGGTCCTGAAAAACCTCGAACAGCTTTTCAATCACGGGCGCCTTGCGGGCACGGGGTACCTTTCCATCCTCCCCGTCGATCAGGGCATCGAACATTCGGGGGGCGCTTCGTTCGCGAAAAACCCCTCCTACTTTGACGGCGAAAATATCGTCAGGCTGGCTATCGAAGGGGGGTGCAACGCCGTCGCTTCGACGCTCGGCGTGCTGGGCTCGGTCGCGCGGAAATACTCACACAAAATCCCTTTCATCCTCAAGTTCAACCACAACGAATTATTGTCGTACCCGAATACCCACGATCAGACGCTGTATGCCGATATCGAACAGGCATTCGATATGGGGTGCACTGCCGTTGGCGCCACGATTTACTTCGGTTCTCCGGAATCAAGGCGGCAGATTTGGGAGGTAAGTCAAATGTTCAAGGAAGCCCACAATCTGGGCATGGCGACCATCCTCTGGTGTTATACGCGAAACGCCGCCTTTAAAACAAAGGAAGCCGATTTTCATGTTTCGGCGGACCTTACCGGCCAGGCAAACCATATCGGTGTCACCATCGAGGCGGACATCATCAAACAGAAGCTGCCGGAAAACAACGGCGGTTATATCGCCCTGAACTCAGGCGGGGTCGGTTACGGCAAGTTCGACAAGCTGATGTACGAGCGGCTTGCCGCGGACAACCCGATCGATCTCACCCGCTACCAGGTGGCCAACTGCTACATGGGGCGCGCCGGTCTCATCAATTCGGGCGGCGCATCCGGCACCAACGACCTCGCGGATGCCGTCCGGACGGCTGTCATCAACAAGCGGGCGGGAGGTATGGGCCTTATTTCAGGCCGGAAGGCCTTCCAGAAACCCATGGCGGAAGGAATCAAAATCCTGAACGCGATACAGGATGTCTATTTATCAAAAGAGGTGACGATCGCCTGATAACGATACCGCCTTATATGGTCGTCCCGGTGATCGCTTTGTTTCGGGGGTGTATGTAAAACGGCCGCCCCGATACCCTCGTCCGGGGCGGCCGCGATAACCATATGTCAACAGAATTGATCGATCAACCCGACGTAATATTGCGCGATGAGCAGGGCATCGACGATATCGATATTCCCGCTGCAGTTGGCGTCCGCGCTGGCTGAGGTGAAATTCGCGGGTTCGAGTCCCACATAGTATTGGGCGACAAGCAACGCATCGACAATATCGATCGTTCCATTGCCGTTCACGTCCCCGATAAGCCCCCCCGCTTGCGTGGGGACCGGGGTCTGGTCCGGGACAGGAGTGACGCCGCCGTCGCAGGGCCCGATAAGCGTCCAGACCTGGTATTCACCGGAGTTCTGTTCGGGATTCTGGTTCTTTGAATACCAGTTGTTTTCATACAGATTCCCGTTGTACTGAACCCGCATACCGGCGGTTTCATAAACGGCGTCGGCGGTCCAAACGGGAACATTGGTACAATCTCCGCCCGCAGGCGGGCCGGTCGGGACGGGCGTTTCCTGTCCGGGAGGCGCCGTGGTCACATCCGTCGGCTGCGGCGTCGAGCCGCTTCCTGCGGTAAAATTGAACCAGTTGATGTTGTAAAGGTAGCCGCTTCCTCCCTTGTAGACCATGTATATCGTGTTGAGGCCGTTGACGGTTCCGACGTCCGCGCTGAAGGTCTGCCATGACTGCCATCCGCCGGTACCGCTGATATTCACGGTGCCCAGGAGTGTCCCCGACACGCCGTCGAGCCTTACTTCGAGGGTTCCGCCGGAGTTTTCACTCGCCGCCCGTACTTCAATACGGGAGGCCCCGTCGGTAAAGTCGACAAGATATGCCGAATAATCGCCGTCTTCGATATATCCGATCCCTTCACCGCCTTCATCACAGCTTTCCACCATGATACCGTTCATGTCGACGAACAATTCGGCTTCCACCGTATTATACGCATTCTGGGGGTCAGGTGTCGGGGTCGGAACATCGGTGGGAATCGGCGTTTGGGCCGGGGCCGGTGAGGCGTCCGTTTTAAGCAGATAGTTGGTCTTGAGCCAGGTAAGGGCGGGACGTTCGGAACCGCTCGATCTGAGAAGGTACGCCTCTTCCTCCCATATCGATCCTTCGATATATCCCCAGCAGGTAATTCCCCTGACAGACGAATTATCCGCCAAAACGGGAAATTTCTCCCGGTAACGCTGTAATTGCGTATTGTCGTCTCCGGTCATATCGAGTTCGGACGCGTATATGGGCAGGCCGGTGGCGGCCAGTGAATCGAGTACCTGGTTCATGGTGCTTGTCGACGCACCGTCCATGTTGAACGAATGGCATTGGATACCGATCCCGTCGATGAGGTTTTCGTTTTTCAGTAAATTGATGATATTGAGATAATTGTTTGCGGCCCCCGGATCGCTGATAATGCCGTAATCGTTTATGAGAAGGCGTGCGTTCGGACAGTACTGGCGGGCCTTCTCGAAACTCCAGATAACCCAGTCCCATCCACTCGAGCCCGAACCCCCGAGGGCGTCCGCGAACGACGGAGGATCGTGTAACGGTTCGTTGACGACCTCGATATAATCCGTGTCCGTGTACCGCTGGCCGTAGGCCTTTATCCATTCTTCGACTTCGGCCGCTTTTTCGCTGCTGGACAGTGAACTGATCCAGCTCGGTTCCTGATTACCCCACACGAATGTGTGTTCCTTGAAGGGGATGCCATTGCTTTTCGCATAATTGTATGCCCCGTCGAGCCATCCCCATGAAAAGCTGTCGCGTTTCGATTCCGCGACGCCCCATTTTCCCCCGTTTTCAGGGGTGACCTGGTTCCAGTAGGACCCGAATTCTTCCGGTACGGACTCGTTTAGAAAAACGTTCCCGATAAAATCGAGGGCCGCGCCCGTGTGCAGTATTGCGCACATCAACAGAATAATCCAGAGAAACAACAGGTTTCTTTTCATGTTATAAAAACCTCCTTTTGATTTTTGCCAATGGTTTTTTAACAGATGTCAACACGTCTATTATGACAAAAAAAATTATTCGTTTATTATGGCTAGATTGAATATTTTTGTTAACCGCCTGACTCATTATGACATGGAATCGCTTCAAAATCAATGTTTTTTTGGCGGGCGCTTTCTCGCCGTTCCGGCGGCTCACATTGACGGCTTCTCTGATTTTTTCTTTTTTTCCTCTTATTCTGATAGCCTTTCTCCTTTCACTCGTCATTTCGATTATCGGCGAGCAGCACGTTCCTGATATATTCCTTCGGATCGCCACCAACCGTTTTAACCTGTTTGAGAAGCGCTATCGTCGACGGCAGATCTTCCCCCTGCCGCCTGAAGAGGTCATAGTAAAGGGAAAGATCTTCCGTATAGGTGATAAAAAGCATGATATAGGCATTGTTGATGGGGAAGGTGAGGGGGACACGGTAGCCCTCCGATTGAAACTCCTTCCGGTAAAAGAGTCTGTAGCGTTCCTTGAAGGCATGTATGATCCGTCCGCGCGCTGAAAGTTTGTACTGTCTTCCGATGTCCTTTTCGTAAAGGATTTCGAGGTCCTTGTACAGGGACTTGATAAGCCGGACGAATCTTGATGAATCATCGATGACGGCAACCGCTTCCTTGTAGTGGGGTGAGTCTTCCCCGTAGGTTTCACTTATAAATGCGAGCGCGCCTTCCCTGCCGACGAATGTCGCAAGTTCTTCGTTGAACTGAATGCGGCCGGAAAGCCAGATCGTCGCATGCGTCTGTTCGTGGATAATAAGCGATGCGAGGGCGTAAGGTGAATAGTCGGCCATGTAACAGTAGACGGGATCGGTGAAAAAACCGAGTGTGCTGAACGCATCGACCTTTCTCAAGAGAACGTCGAGGCCCTTTTTCCCAAGCGCTTCGGCTTCCCTGAGTGCGTCCTCCCGTTCGAAAAATCCCTTGTAGGGAAATGATCCGAAAAAGGGATACCACCATGTGTACGGTTCAAAGCAATCCTTTTTGGATGCCGAAACCACATCGGCGCAGTAATCCCTGTCGATTGCTACATAGGTGGTGTAATTTTTATCATCGGCAAGACCGAGGGTGGAAACGGCATAGGATTTGATTTTTGTAACCAGCGAAAGCATTTCCCTTTTCTCCGGTGAAATGGAGGGGTCTTCGATGAGGGTGTCGATTTTCTTCGCCCTCATGTTATAGGAGATAATGTAGCTTCCCTGTTTGAGAAGATAGCAGCCTGCGAGAAGCGGCAAGAACAGGCATATGACTGCAAAAACAGAATATTTCTCTGGCAATGTCGTTTTCATCGATATTATGAAATAACGTTTGAAAAAAAAAGCGGCTGTCCGCAGCTCCGCGAACAGCCGCGCCGTATTACATGAGTTTGGCTTTTATCGCTTCGACTTTATCTGTTTTTTCCCAGGAGAAGATGTCCCTCCCGAAGTGGCCGTAGGAGGCCGTCTGCTGGTAAATGGGTTTTTTCAGATTGAGTGACGATATGATGCCGGCCGGTTTGAGTTCGAAAACTTCCCGGACCGCGCCTTCGATTTTTTCATCTTCGATTTTACCCGTTCCGAATGTGGTGACAAATACCGAGACCGGTTCGGCGACACCGATCGCATAGGCGAGTTCAACCTCGCATTTGTCGCAGACGCCCGCTGCGACGAGGTTTTTGGCGATATACCTGGTCATGTACGCGGCGGATCGGTCGACCTTCGAGGGATCTTTTCCCGAAAACGCGCCGCCGCCATGCCGTGCCATACCACCGTAGGTATCGACGATGATTTTTCTTCCCGTCAGCCCCGAATCGCCGTGCGGCCCGCCGATGACGAATCTGCCCGTTGGGTTTATATGATAGGTCACATTTCCCTTGAGCATTTCCGGCGGCAGCGCCTTTTTGATAATCGTTTCAATCAGGCTTTCACACAATTCCTCGCGGCTGATTTCTTCCGAGTGCTGATGTGAGAGAACGACGGTCGGTATATTCACCGGCTTATCGTTTTTGTATTCGACCGTTACCTGGCATTTGCCGTCCGGTCTGAGGAAGGGCAACAATCCATTTTTTCTGACTTCGGCGGCTTTCAGCATGATCTGGTGGGCGTAATAAATGGGTGCAGGCATGAGGTGCGGTGTTTCGTTTGTCGCGTATCCGAACATCATCCCCTGGTCTCCCGCCCCCTGTTCCTTGTGATGGCAATCGTCCGGGTCCACACCCATGGCGATATCCGGGGATTGGGGGTGAATCGTCGAGACAACGGCACATGATTCGAAATCGATGCCGTAAGATGGATCGTCGTATCCTATGGATTTGAGAACGCCGCGGACAATACGCTGAATATCGATAAAACCGCGGGTTGTTATTTCTCCACCGACCAGTACGAACCCGGTGGTGGTAAAGGTTTCACAGGCAACATGCGAGTTTTCATCCTGGCTGATCGCGTTGTCTAAAATGGCGTCTGAAATCTGATCGCATACTTTATCCGGGTGGCCTTCGCCGACGCTTTCGGACGTGAATACAAAATGCTCTCTTTTGTTCAATGGTTTATATCCTCCCGATGTATTATAGATTGTCGGGAAATTACTCGTGTATGGCGGGTTACTGGTAATTTCCTTTTGATAACACTACTGAATACCAGAAGTTGTTGAAAAGGTCAAGTATAAAGTGCCGGCTTTATCGTGTATCAGGCGGCTTTATCGTGTTCAAGCGAACTCTTTATCGCATTCAGGCGGGGCTTTAATCGCGTACAGGCGACTTTATCGCACTCAAGTACCCTTATTCTCACGCTGAAGCAGGACCTCGGTATCTTTCAGGTAATTGAGTGTGTCCTCAACGATAAACGGTTCGTATCTGACGCCGAGGCTTCCTTTTTTTACCCAGATTTTTATTAATTTCAGGATATCTCCTTTTTCCGATGCGATCTGGGAAAGTTCTTCCAGATGGGTGATATCCTTGAGATTGAACTCGAAAAAAATGGTGTTCGAACTGAACGGATCGGAAACGAGAAGGAGTTTCTTCGGGTCATAGGGGTGTTTTCGGGGTGCACCGGTAAAAGAAACATTCCCTTTTGAATAATCCTGCTTCCTGTTGTATTTTACGATGTCATGAATCGTTTGTGTATCCAGGTATTTGCTGATACTCATTCTTCATCATCTCCTGTTTGTTATCGAAGTATCCGGGGCTTTTCCCAGAAAGCCCCCCTCAATACCTTGCGTCCGTCCGGCCTTCTCAGCGGCCCGCCGTACCCTCACCGTTCTTCATTATATATGGTTGTCCTGTCGCCTCGAGAACGGA
This sequence comes from Spirochaetales bacterium, assembly GCA_016930085.1. Lineage (NCBI taxonomy): Bacteria > Pseudomonadati > Spirochaetota > Spirochaetia > Spirochaetales > Spirochaetales bacterium. The sequence continues at coordinate 65,672 of JAFGHO010000016.1, read as the reverse complement.
CAACCAGAGGGAATCTTCCGGAGAAAGATACTTATTCCTGCTTGTCACGAGCGCGAGAGGGATATGGGTGAACTTTCCGTTCCATATCCCGACAACCATACCCGATTTCCCGGCCATACCCGCGTGGACGGCATTCTGTGCGAGTTGCATACAAAAGATCGCATCATGGGCATTCGCCGGTACGGAACGGATCATATAGGAAGGATCGATGTACTTGAGATTGACTTCCATCGATATTTTTTTCGTGAAATATTCCTTGATCGCGGTCTTCAGAAATATACCGATGTCGCCCAGTTTCGGATTGCCGGAAGCGTCCCGTTCGGAGGATGCGGTTGCCAGCAATTCCTGGCCCGCCCCTTCGGCGACAACGATGACCGCATGTCCCTTTTTTTTCAAACGTGTTTCGAGATGGGTGTAGAGACCGTTCGGGCCTTCAAGGTCAAAGGGAATTTCCGGAACCAGGACGAAATTGACTTCGTTCAGTGCGAGTGCGGCATTGGCCGCGATAAAACCGGATAACCTGCCCATGACCTTTACCAGACCGATCCCGTTCGGGGCCCCGATCGCTTCCGTATGCGCGCTGCGGATGGCAAAGCCGGCAATGGAAAAAGCGGTCTCGAGCCCGAAGGTCTGTTCGACAAAAGAGATATCGTTGTCGATGGTTTTCGGTACACCGATGATTGACATTGACATGCGCCGCTTTTTCACTTCTTCATGAATCGCATGCGCCCCGCGCAGGGTTCCGTCCCCGCCGATGGTAAAGAGGATGGATACCCCGAGTTTCGAGAGGGTGTCGACGATTTTCCCGACGTCCTGTTTCCCGCGTGACGATGCGAGAATACTCCCGCCCTGCATATGAATATCCTTGACAAGGTCCGGTGTCAGGAGAAGAGGTTCGTAGCCGTATTCGGGAATGAATCCCTGATACCCGTATCTGATACCATACGTGACGGGCACCCCATACCGGTAAAAGAGTTCCATGACCAGGGACCTGATGACATTGTTGATGCCCGGACAAAGCCCCCCGCAGGTGACGATGGCGGCTTTTGTGTTCGAGGGTTCGAAAAAGATATTGTATCGGGGGCCCGCCTTCTCGAAAGCCGGAAGTTGTTCGTTTTCTTTGATTTTCTCGAGGATCATGTTTTTATCCGAGTAAAACAGCACGGATTCGGTATCCTCGACATAATTGGCTATCTGGTCGCCGTATACCGTCGAAAGCTTGAGCGGCGATCGCAGTGCAGGGGTTCCGAGCGACTCTATATGAAGATCTTCTTCATTTATGTTCAAATCTTCCATACCGGGTTTATCCCCATTTTTTCTTTTGTCTCAAGTATTGTCTGTTTGGCGATGTGTCTGCATTTTTCCGCGTTGTTCGTTAATATCTCGCGAATGCTGTGCTTGTTTTTCATGAGATTCTCGTACCGTTCCCTGATGGGGTTGAGGACATTCATGAGGTGCTTCATGAATACCTTTTTACAGTCGAGACACCCGATTGTCGCGTTCATGCAGCCTTCGGCGACCTCTTCACGTTCTTCCTCGGGGGTGACGAGTTTATGGTAATAGAAGATATTGCATATATTCGGATTTCCCGGATCCGACCGTTTGATCCGTGCGGGATCTGTTTTGGCCACGGATACCCTATTCCATATCTCGTTTTCCGTTTCCAGAATTCCGATATAATTGTTTTTGCTTTTACTCATTTTTGTTTCACCGTCGAGCCCCATGATACGCGGTGTTTTTGTGAGAAGGGCCTGGCATTCGGGAAAAGTTTCCCCGTATCGCTTGTTGAAATAGCGCGCAATTTCCCGCGTGAACTCGATGTGCTGCACCTGGTCTTCTCCAACGGGGACGAGTTCAGCCTTATAAAGGAGGATATCGGCGGCCTGGAGTACGGGATAATCAAGAAGCCCCACATTGATATTTTTTCTGTGCTGGCTCGCCTTTTCCTTGAATTGCGTCATTCTCTCGAGTTCGCCCAGCGGAGTAATAGTATTGAATATCCAGGTAAGGTCGGCATGGCCCGGTACTTCGGACTGGATAAAGAGAATAGTTTTTTCAAGATCTATCCCGCAGGCAAAAAGATTGACGGCCATGTCCATCACTCTGTCGGGCATCGCCGACGGCTCATATTCCACGGTGATTGCATGGTAGTCGACCACACTGATAAATGTTTTATAGGAATACTGTATTTTGACCCAGTTTTTTATCGCGCCAAAATAATTACCGATATGAAGCGAACCGGTGGGCTGTATTCCGGAAAAAAGAACTTTCACACGTTTCTCCTGCACTTGTATTATTATCAATGGATAAGGATAGGTAGCTTCCCTGAAAAAACTTGTTTTTCCTTAAAAGGATTCCCTCTTTTCATGGAGGATACGAAGTATTTTCAGCGGATATCCCATATCCCCTCCGACAATAATGTATACAACTTTGGAGTTTTGTGTCAAGGGAGAGGTGATGCCGGGATCGATTGAGTGTGGGATTTTTTTCACAAGGGTTATTTTCTGGAATCGACGGGATAACGGACGGGGACAGACGGGAATGAAATGGGGCGGCAGATCGGATGACACCGGGACTGTCCTTGCCGCTTACTAGACTGAACGGGCTGTCCCGTCCGCTACCCGGTTCTCGGCGAGGCGTCGAAACGGCACCGCGTTGTATGCCGCTCGATATTACAATGTAGCCAGTCTGCTGAAAAAAATGTTCTCGAGTTCCGTATCCATTTCCGGTACTTCGACGATCCGTTTTTTCTTTTTGTCGTTCACGATCGTATGAAGGCGTTTTTTTCCGGCAATCCTCAAAAGAAGTTCCCTCTCGATATCGGTGCGGACAAGGGCTTTCGCGGCATTGATGTACCTGCTAAGCCTGAATGCGGTGATGAGGGTGGATGTCGAAAGCGAACCGTTCCAGGGATATGCCGACGATCCTGCCGTCAGGGCGGGGGAACGGGTCATGAAGCGGTTCATATTCTCGAATCCGGGAAGTCCCGGAACCGGATAGAAAAGGGAGATTCCGCAAACCGTCGGCTGCCGCGCGAGATAAAGCAGGCTTTCCGCGACGGACTCCTTTGTATCGTTTTCAAGTCCGCAGATAAAGTAGGTCACGGACGGGATATCGAGTCCGTTCAGCACTCCGATAATCGTTTCGTAACGGGGAAGATCAAGGGACCTTCCTTCCGCCTCGCAGCATTCCGGATCGGTCGAAGCAAGGGAGAGATTGAACCGTGACAGGCCATGGGCGACAAGGGTATTTACCAGGAAAGGGGTAAGCAGCGTATAGTCGATACCGCTTTCGATATAAAATGAAGTCTTCCTCCGCGGGGAGGCGAGGCCCCTGAGGAGACGGAGAAAGTAAGAAGAGCGGAGAAGCAGATTGTCGTCCTCAAAATTGAGGGCGATCTCCTTTTCGCGGCATTCCGTATCGAATGCTTTCTCGCTTTCTTTCAGGATTTTTTTATAGGGGACTGTTCTGAGGGTGGTTTCATGGTAGTGTACGCAAAACCGGCACTTTTTCGTACAACCGCGCGTCACCGCGGTGGAAAAAAAGAGTGAGTTTTCAGTTTCGTGTGTTTTGTTGAAAATGCAGAGGAGGTCGTCGCCGCTTGATTTTCCCTGAAGCGGAGGGGCGACTATCCGGTTCCCCTCTTTCCGATAGAGATTGGGAACATGACGCATGCCGGTTTTGTGTTCTATGGCGTGTATGAATGCGGCAAGAGAGACTTCCGCTTCACCGGTCAGTACATAATCGATACAGGGATGTTCGAGGAAATAATGGGGATACACCGAAACCCCGTTTCCCCCCGCCGTGACAGGAACACGCGGAATGATGTTCTTGAGTGCCGCTGCCGTCTCAAGCAGGTCTCCCGCGTAACAGAAAGCAAAACAGCAGAGAAAAAGGATGTCCGGCCGGGAGGAGGCCACGATCCGTGCGGCATTCTCAAAGGAAGGTCCGAAATGTTTGTACGATGTAAAAAAACTCGCTTTTCCCGTTTCGTTCGGAATGATAAACCGCTCGAGGTAGGATAGATCGAGGGGAAGCGGAATAACCGCCGGTTTATTTCTCATCACCGGGAAATTAAAAAGCACCGGCTCGATATTATTTTTTTGAAGGATCGCGGTGACGGTTTTTGCTCCCAGAATGGAAAACCGGTGCCGTGTCATATAAAAATCTCTGAGTGGGGGAACAACAACTGCCGCTTTCATCAATATATCACCTGAATGAACATACAATACCATCTTCTTCCCTCAAGGAAAAGCGACACGAAGCCCGGACGATGAGATAGACGGTTAAAATTGTCGATGAACGTAGAAAATCGGCAAGTGAAAATAACATTTTTTCTTGTTTGAAAAGCCTCTTTTTGCGTAAAATTTACACCGAAATTAAAAAAGGAGTGGTTTTTTTTATAAAAAAAATGTAAATTTAACAGACAGGTGAAGAAAATGAGAAATATAGAGGGTTCTGTGATTCGGACCAGAAAAACAACATTTCTCTTACAACCTGAAATGTCTGACTATTATCAAGAAAGGTTTTTGAATCTCGGGAACGGGTATGGGATGAGGGGGAGAAGGATATGGATATAAAGGAAATAGACATTACTCCTGCCGAACTCAAAGCCATTGAGGAACACAAGTATTATATGTCTCAACGGCAGAATCGTGAAGTCACGATTGAGGAGGCGATCGAGGATTTTATCCGTCATTACAAGGAAGCCTGGATCAAGGAAAAACAGAAAAATGAGAATCTCGAACAGATAGAAGAAATAAAGAAATATATGCATATGCGATCGGAGGAAATGGGGCAGACGATCGGGGAATTGACCGCGGCGGAGGAATGGCGGACCCAGTACGCGCATATCTGGCGTGCGGAAAAGGAATCGCTTGAAAAAAACGGATTCGCAAAGATTAATGTCATAGTCCAAAACGAGAAGGGACTTCATATGCGGCCGTCGTCGACACTGGCCGTTCTCACCAGCAGGTACGATTGTGATGTCTATGTCCATAAAGACGGGATGGAGCATTATAATTTTGTCCTGAATGGACAGAAATATATGAATGTCAAGTCCGTGCTGGGGGTGCTTACGCTTGCCGCCTGTAAAGGAGAGAAACTGGAGTTTATCGCTACCGGCCGGGAAGCGAAAGAAGCTCTGGAGGCAATCGAAGAATTTGTGAATAACGGGTGTCAAACCTGTAAGTGAATCGAATCACAATTTCCGTTGAGGCAACCTTCGTAATAAAACTCTCAAGTCACTTTCTCATGAATGACGAAAATCATTATATACATAGATAACCTGTTGTTACGGGAGAGGGGGAGAAAGATTTCAGTCAAAGCGGCTGAATCGTTACGTCCGGTTATGCAAGAAAAAAAGGTTTTCTCCGGAAAACGGAATTTACGTTTGTTTTTTTATCGATGCGCCGAGAAGGGTAACGCGTCCGTTCTTTCCGGTTTGATATGCACGATGATTTTATTATCCGCGTTATTTTTACTTACTTCCGCATCGAATGTGAGTGTCGACTCGATCCGTGTCAGGAAAGAGGTGGATTGGGAAAAAGGGGTTTTATCCCTCAATCTCTCAACGCCGGTTGTCTCAGCAGGTGAACGGCAGCCGGACGGCAGATATTCGGCGGAGATGCAGATTCAGGAAATGATGCCGGATATATTCATCTCGTCTGTCCTGGATTTGAGGATCGATTCATATTATACCCTGGGGGATATGCTTCAACGGGAACGAAACGGTTTGTCGGGATTAAAGAAGGTGATGATCGGGGGAAAAAAGGAGTATGCCTGCCTCTCCGAGGATTTGAACAACATTATCGTCTCATATTCATATCCGCTGTATGGTGAAAAAGGAATCGCCTGCGTATTTATCAGGCATGAACGTGCGAATCCGGTAAGAAGAATACTAGGATTCGTCCCTTCGAGAGACTATACGGGTCTTGTCATCTATGTAAAAGGAGAATATATGATGCACGGCAAGGATTCGCCCGGGATGTTGAATCCCGTCCTGTTTCCGACCCTGTATGACGTGAATATGAACGTTATCCTGGATAAACACACGTGTGATCCAGGATACCTGAAGAGGTGGGGGATGGCGTTGTATACGGAATCCCTGAATGAGATCCCGTTTACCAGGAGAATCGGTATCGATCCGCTGCGAACGACGGCGAACCGGATATTCGGAAAGCATAACGGTGATATCATCCTCCCCGACGATGCGGTAAAAAAGCTGACGAAAAGGGAATCGAACAGAAGGATGCTTCAGGAGTGCCGAATTCTCATTATCTACGAAAAGGAACACGGTGACGGGGAACCGGTTCTGATTCAAAATGAATAAAAAAAAGGTTAATACATCGGTATAACAGATACTTCGGAATACCGTCTGAGTTATTACCCGCAATAAATAATAGAGTCTTTTTCGTTATAGCAGCGATAAAGTTATATCAACCATATCGCCGTAGTCCGGAGAATGTCCTTTGCAGACGGCATTGTACCTCACGACAAGATACCTATAAAGCGAGCCCGTATCCACGGAGTTATGTATGTTTCATGCTTCGTTCACCACTTTCTTGAAGGGTTCAAGCATGCCGCTTTTGATCCTGGAAGGAAAATGTTTTCGGATCACGGGCAGTCCGGTTATGAGGGTGGCGATAAATATTTTCAGCCTGGAAGCGATTCGCTTTTGCGGGAAATCGTAGAACCCCATGCGTTTGTAGGCCTTGTGATCGGCACGGAATATAAAGCGCAGACCGCCCCAGATTTCGTCGCGGAAGAGTTTCATCCCCGCGATCCCGTAAAAGGTGCGCGGCGCTACATAACCGCTGTCCGCACAAAGGACGAGCCGCCGGGCGCACTGATCGATCGCCGCGTCGAGTGCCGGGGATGTGATCATATCGTCCGATATAAAATCGATGAGATTAGCCCGCTGGATTTCCAGCCATGCCTCATACGGCCGTCTGATGTCGGGAAGCTGCTTGAGGGGGCCCGAAACGAGAAAGGCGATCTGTTTGTTCATCAGGGTAGGGGTATGATTGTTGAAAAAACTCCGGTCGAAAAAACGCCTCCAGACGGCACTCAATTGCCGACCGGCAATCGTCCCCGCAAAAACGAGAATATCGGCCTTTTCGACGATATTCCTGTACAGCCCGATAAAATCATCCCTGCCCTCATAGACACAGCGGTTGTTTTGTCCGCACCGCAGGCAGCCGAGGCATCCGCCCGTAAAATCGATTTCGCGGAGGTTGACGATTTCCGCTTTTTCCGAGACTGCCGCAGAAAATCGTTCGATCATCGCCTTCAGGTTTTCGTCTCCGGGCCGGGCATCGGTAATACAGGCGATGCGTTTACCTTTGGTATCGACTTTTACGACCGGTCTTTCCGGAATATAGGGGCGTTGACAATGGACGACCGGCTGAAAGGCGGGAATGAAGGGCGCAGGCGATTCGGTGAAAAGCAGAAACACGTCAAAAAAAGCGAGTAGACGCGCACGTTCCCGGCTGTCGGTCAAATCGGACATATACGCCGAATAATTGCCGCCGCAGCGCATCCCGAGGTCATCCATGATCGATCTCATGTACTGATGCGCCATGTTGTCGAAAAATCTGATCGAGGTGGACAGGGAAACCGCCGGTTTCCCCGAAAACGCCGATTCGGCGTTTCGCTCGAAGACAAGTTCGATAAAGCGTTTGTACTGGGAGGAGACAAGAAGATAATAGACGGGAAACGCCCAGAGAACGGCATCCGCACTTCTTATTTTCGTTATCGCGGCCTTGAATGCGTCGATGTTATTTTCCAGACGGCCTATCATTGCGGCAACATGCAGGGTGTTGAATGTGTGTCCGCCCCTCTTTTTTGCCAGATAGGCTGTATACTGCATGGTGATACTCTGCTTCCCTTTCGGGCTTCCGTTTATGACAATGATATTCATGTCGTACTCCTTTAACATAGTTAACTTAACAATGTTAAGTTTTTGCTATAAAAAAACCACCTTATCTGGTGCCGTTTGCCTGTGTTCGCCGGAATGGTTTCCGGGTGTTTCAATCGGTCTCATACTTCCGCGTTTGCGGACCCGATGTATAAAAATCGAAAAATATCCGTTTCAATTTTTCCCTGTCCAGTCCCTCGGCAAGTTCGAGGTTACCCGCCAGAAGAAGCGATGAAAACCCGTGAAGCATTACCCAGCCCATCATGGCGGCATAGGACGGATTGACGCGTGTTTCGTGCATTTCAGCCATCCTTTGAAGACATTGACGGGCGATATTGTAGGTGTAAAAAATGACCGGCTGATTTTCCTCGGTCAGACTGCCTCCGCCCATATTGCTTAAAAGGAGGCGGTAGAGTTCAGGATTGTTTTCCGCAAAGGCAATATACTCTTTTCCCAAAAGATGGAGGGCTTCATGGGGGTCCGGGTGGTTTTCCAGATGCCGGATGCGGGCATTGAGTTTTTCCGCCGTGATCAACTGCAGCCGGTACAGGAGATCGTCCTTGCTTTTAAAATAGTGGTAGATGATCGTCGCGCTTACCCCCGCCCGTTTTGCAATCGTCCGCATATTGACCGCCTCGTATCCGGATGAAACGACGATCGCTTCCGCTTCTCCGAGTATTTGTTCCGGTAATTCACTGTTCGGCCGCCTGGTCATGATACTCCTTTGTTTAACAAAGTTAATATAACATTGTTACATTAAAATGTCAAACACTTTTTTTCACGGATAAGGAAACAGGCAGGCAAAATTAATTTGATAATATGAATTTGCTTCATCTATAATTGTGATAGCACATGTGCGCTGCAGCTATTAGTGCAGTATTAACGTGGTTGAGGCTTGGAGAAGTGTTGCCGAAGCGGTGCAGGAAGAAGGCGTCGCCTGACGATAATACGCGGGATACAAACACAGGGACGCTTTTATGTCCGGGACATCAGTAAATTCGGGCGAGGGATTTACGACAATTGTCGTATTACGGATATATCCGGGTGTGAGACAAGACGATCCCCGGAGAAGATATTGAAATCAATCGAGGAGGTATTTTAAAATGAGGAGAATCCCGGTTATCGGTTGTTTTACGATGGCGGTCTATATGATCATTTTTATTTCCGGTACCGTTTTTTCAGGTGACTACAAGGAGCTGAGTGATACCTGGCGTGATGTTACCGGTATTACCGCACTCGACGGTAAGCTGTATATCGTCAGTGAAGACATACTTTATGAAGTGAACAAGGTTAATGGAGCGTATAAAAAACTCAGCGATACCTGGCGTGAGGTTACCGGAATGACGTCCCTTGACGGCAAGCTGTATATCGTCAGTGAAGAGATACTCTATGAAGCAAATAAAGCAAATGGGGCGTATAAAAAACTCAGCGACACCTGGCGTGATGTTACCGGAATGACATCACTTGACGGCAAGCTGTATATCGTCAGTGAAGAGATACTCTATGAAGTAAATAAAGTAAATGGAGCGTATAAAAAACTCAGCGACACATGGAGTAATGTCACCGGTATGGCCTCCGCGGCGGGGAAACTGTACGCTGTAAGCGGTGAAATTCTCTATGAGGTTTCGAAAACCGACGGCGCCTACAAACAGCTGAGTGACACATGGGCGGATGTGAGGGGAATGACTTCTATAGGAAACAAGCTGTATATGGTAAGTGCCGAGGTCCTTTACGAAGCGACGACGAGCAGCGGCGATTACGCCAAAATCAGTGACATGTGGAGTGACGTGGCGGGGATAGCGGCAATCGGAGATACGTTGTATATCGTGAGCGCAGAAAAGCTATATGAGTCCGATATTACGACAACCGGACAAAAGGAGGAGGAAATTGATTCCCCCGCTCCGAAAGCGAATAAAAACGACCCCAGACGGAAAAAGAAGTAGCCGCGCGGCCTTAATAAGTCAACCGGCGGGAACTGTTTTAAGCGCGTTATTCTTCTATCTTGTTTTTATCCCAATCATATTTTACCGTTTCGATTCTGTAATAACTGACCGCGGGATCCTTGTTGATTTTCCAGCTGGTTCCGGTTTCATAGGTAATGTGATATTCGACTTCCGCGGGCTCATCAGGCACGGAAGCGACATCGTTATCCACCGAGAAAAAACCTTCCAGTGAAGCTTCGAAATGATAGAGATCATATGGCCTGTATCTATGATAGCACGTATAATTGTGTCCTTCCATAGACGTTATAATGGCGCCGCCCTGTCTGAACTGCGCGAAATCATATATTTTAATTAACGTCTGGATATCATCCGTCACATCGTCCGGTGTATCGTTGTCGTCAGTCCAGTTTATATCCTGAAAAAGGCAGTCTCCGTCTTCACCGTCTTCCGGAGAAGGGACCAGATAGACATCGCCGATATCATTGCCGTCGATATCGGTGACATCATAGATTTTTGTTCCTTTGTTATTGCCCACATAATCAATAGCATCGGCGACAACGTCAAGATACGCTATATTCGACTCGAAATTGGCGGTACAGGAGACTTCATCCTCCATCACGAACTCCTGGACCCTTTCATCCGAACCGGAATCCCAATTGACGAACATGAACCCGGGCATCGGAACGGCGGTCAGGGTAACGGTCTCCCCCTCGTTTATTTCCGTACGGACGGGGTCCGGTATGATATATCCGTAGGTGGCGCTGGGCAAGGTCGATATCCCAAGGGGGTATACGTTCTCCACATAATCATAGTTCGCGGTAACAGTCATGTCGGATGTTATCGTCACGGAAATCGATTTTTCCGGGCCGTTATATCCGCCCGACCATGATGAGAAAAGGTAATGGGGGATCGAGTTTGCCTTTAGTGTGACTTCTTCGCCCTTTCGATAGGAGGCTTTATCCGGAATTTTTTCTATTTTATCCGCCGTCACTTCCGCCGTATTTGTCGATACGCTGAGTGAAAAAAGGTCCGCCGAGCCTTCTTCCACCGGGGGGCAGCCGGCGAGCAATATGATTCCTGTTACAAGGATACACGAAGAAATAATTCTTTTCATAGCTTCTTTCCTTTTTTATAATGTTTTTTTTGCGATTATTCGTCTCTCGATGAAAATATACATTGAAAATTCGCCATAGTCAAGTTTTTTGTTTCCGTACCCCCCCAAGGTACTTTCGTCTTTGTTTTATATGGTATTTTTCCGAAAAATAGTATAGAATTGATGGTGTACCGGGAAAAGGGTAAAACAGACCGCTTGATATATTACCGGATTCAGGTCCGGCGTATATCGAGAGTTTTTATAAAGAGTTTTTTCTCCCGAAGTAACGGAATCCACTCTATTAATAAGGAGGACGGCATGGCAACAATTCTTGTTATCGATGATATTGAGTACGTACGGGAGCGTGTCAGTCATTTTTTGCAGAAAGAAGGTCATACGGTCTATACGGCGGAAAATGGTCTCAAAGGCTGTGAGATCATCCGCGATAAAAAAATAGACCTTCTTATTACCGATGTCGTCATGCCCGGTAAGGGGGGAGTCGACGTGTTACTCGAGATGAAGAGTGAACTGAAAGACAAAAAAATAATCGTTATCACCGGAAAGGTGTCTCCCGATTCGGACGCATTCAAGATACTGATCGAACAGCTGGGGGCGCATCGTGTTCTGTTCAAGCCATTCAAAAAAGGGGATCTCCTTGACGCCGTGAACGGCATCCTTGAGGAGATCGGCTGAAACGATATAATTTAAGGTAGAAAATAAATCCGTTATGTGGTAACATCCGATTGTCGCCCTCATTATCCATGGTTTTGTGCGATACCTGAATAAAATGGGATGAAAACGAAAATTTGATCAAAACTATGGACAAAACGACGCAATACTATCTATAGTAAACGGAAAGATGGGGATAAATGGAAATCAAGAAACGAATTGAAGGCAATTGTGTCATCGTCGATATGGAAGGGGAAATGGATTACCTCAATGCCGTCTCACTCAGACAGGTGATAATGGAGCTTATCGACGCAAAAAAAAAGAATATCATCATCAACCTCGAAAAGGTACCCTATATGGATAGTACCGGATTGGGAACACTCATCACACTCTGGCAGAAATCAAAAGCTCAGGCGATCGGTTTGAAATATGCACATCCCCAGGAAACGGTCAAGAAGCTGTTCGTATTGAGCAGACTCAACAATATTCTGCCCATCACCGCGACACTCCAAGAGGCGATCGAACAGCTTCAGTAACTTCATCGCGTCATCGAAGCGGTCCCGTTTACGATATTCGCTAAAAGCGACAAATCCCGTTTTGAAAGCGGCATCCGGAAAGGTAATCAAATAGCGTCCTGCGTACATCTAATCGACGGTCAGCCCGTAGGAGACCGGCATGATGTATTTTCTGAACTCGTTATTGAAAAAATCATCGGTCATGCCCGCGATAAAATCTAAGACGATACGTTCGTTTTTTGTTTTTTTTACATAATCCGCATTCATATTGTCGAGAAAGAGGGTGAAAAGGGCCGAACGCCTGTTTTGTATCCGCAGATCATTGATGTATTTTTCAAAAAGAAAATTCATCATATATTCGATCTTGTCGTTCTGATTGGTCTTTTTCGGGTTATTGTAGATATGCCTGTAATTCCAGACGAGGAGTTTGTGCAGGGCAGTATACGTAACGGTCGAAAACGAGATCGACTTTTTCTCATAGCTTTCATTGATAATATCAATGATGAGGTTATTGATGATTTCCCTGTTGGTATTACCGAGTATTTTTGTCACCGGTTCCGGAATATCCTCCCGCTTCACAAGCCCTACCTCGATCGCATCTTCGATATCCCTCCCGATATAGGCGATTATATCCGCTATACGGACGACACTGCCTTCCATGGTCATGGGCCGCAAGGTTTTATAATAATCTTCAATCATGAAGCACTTGCGGTATTCCTCAAGGAAGGCGTCCCAGGTCTTGGCCGGACCCGGTGTATAGCTTTTTTCCACTTTCTCGCCATAATGGGAAAGGATACCATCGAGAACCTGAAGGGTCAGGTTGCATCCTCTTCCGTGATTTTCGAGTTCCATGAGGCACCTGACACTCTGTGCGTTGTGGCAAAAACAACCGGCTCCCCTTTTCTGCGCGATAGCGTTCAAAAATCGTTCCCCCTCATGGCCGTAGGGGACATGACCCAGATCATGTCCGAGTGCGATCGCCTCGATAAGGTCCTCGTTAAGCCTGAGAAACCTCCCGATGACCCGTGCTATTTTGGAAACAAACTGAACGTGGAGGCCGCGGTGAGTGATGTGATCGTTTTCAAACAGGGAAAAAACCTGTGTTTTATCGATATATCGAGTATATGCCAGGGAATGAATGATCCTGTCGGCATCATGAAAAAAAACCGGACGAATATTCAGCTTGTCGGGAATTATTTCCCTTTCCCCGTGCAGCCGCACCCCTTTGGTACTTTTTTCTGCATACGGACTCAATGTCCTGTATTCCCTGCGGATATTGCTTTTGAGTATTTCCCTGGTAATATCGGCGGAGAGTGTATTCATTGTTCTTTTCTCCTGTTCGGGATAAACTGGCGGTTGAAAAAGACCGTCATACCTATATAATTCAAAAAGAAGCTGATGTTCATATGCAATGGCAATATATCCCGATTTTATGATAATGACAATGTCGGCCGAATGTGATAGAACACGAAGGGAACAGGAAAAAAGTTGGTTTTTCCTATTATAAGAGGTGTCGATAATCAAGGCGAAAGGACCGATGAATGAGGGCTAACAGAAATCTCGCACAGCTCATGATCAAGGCGTTATATGAATCCATGTCCACACGGGAAATGGTAAAGCTGACCCGCCGGATATTCCCCAGCTATAATATTCACGAACGCACGGGGTACCCTGAAAATATGCCGGTTCCGCCCATGCATGCCGCCCAGCAGATAACCGAAGACGTAATCAAGGAAGAGATATTCATCCAGTTTGTCACGCTGCTGATCGATGTTTATCAGAACGGATTTATGGGGAAAAAAATCCAGATCAAGGCATTGCCGCAAATCCTTTCGGAACTCGTTTCACAGGGACTCTATTATAATCCTGATCTCGGGACCTTTGTCGAGAACAAGGGAGAGAAGGTATCGAAAGGCTGGCGAATTCTTGAAGAAGGGAAAAGCTACGAGTTCTCACTTCTTTCAATCGATATCGTCAACAATACGGAACTCGTCCGCCGGTATTCGATGGATATCATTTCCCGGACATATTCGGATATACGTGAACTGGCAAAAAAGAACATGGAAAAGCGTAACGGCCGTATATGGGGATGGGAAGGCGACGGCGGTCTGGGGGCTTTCTATTTCCAGAACAAGAATGTCATGGCGGTCCTGAGTGGTATCGACATTTTGTTGGACCTTCTTTTTTATAACATATTAAGATGCAGGCTTGATGAATCCCTTTCGATAAGAATGGCGGTCCACACCGGGCCGTGCCAGTTTCATCATGATATGGGGAATATAAAACATGAGACGATACAAAAACTCGAGGAACTTGTTTCCGAGTATACCGAACCCGATTCCCTTACCATTTCGCCGAGCGTGTATCAGGATCTCGGGCGTAAACTGGAAAAATTCTTTAAACCGATCCCGAAAAACAAGGCTTCGAACCTATATCAATTCACGTTGAAGTGGGAGTCGTAAAATGGAACTGCTGATTTTTTCCGACAATACGAGACTGATAAAGCGTCTTGAAGCTTTCACCCGGAGATCAAAGCTGACAGTGACATCGTTCAGCGTCGAGGTAATGAAAAAAAAGATACCGACTCAGAAAAAACCGATTGTGGTATATCTCGATATTTCCGGACTTCCCGAATATGAAAAGGAGATTCGCTACCTCTCCAAAGGCGAAGGGGTGTTTTTTGGAATTATCGATACAAAAGGGAAAGTAAAAGATTACGGACAGTTGATTTCAGACGGCGCGGTCGATTATATCGGGAAAAGCGCTTTAGAAACCGCGTTTACGACAAAGCGTTTTCAGAAAGTGATACAATACATACGGCAATACAGGCGTGATTATGACGAACGGAAAAAACCCGAGCAATCAAAGAAAAAATCAAGATATATCATCTCACCGCAGGGCTGGAAAGGAATCACATCCGGCCGTGAATATGCGTTTTCCATCATGTTTATCGAGTTCGACGGTGAAAATGAAATGGAAAAAAAATACGGGAGAAAAAACCTCAAAAGGGCGATTACCACCTTTGCAAAATTTATCGAAAGAAACGTTACACCCTTTGACGGGAGAATATGGATATGGTCGGGCGTGGGCGGGGTCGTTTTATTTCCATTTAACGGGTCCGACTGCCTTTCAGTCCTCTGCGGTTTCAGGATAATGCTGAATAAATATATTCATGATGTTGAAGAATCACTCTTTCCAAACTTTATTTCATTCAGAATCGCGTTGCATCTCGGTAATCTCCTCTATTTTACCGAGGATACCGGCGAGATAATCTCTGATACGATCAATTCATTGTTTCATTTGGGGAGGAAATTCGCGGAACCCGATAATTTCTATGTTACCGACGATGTCATGACATTTACCCCGGAGAAAATAAAAAGATATTTTGTTCCTGCCGGAACCTATGAAAACAGGGCTATTTTCAGGATGAAAAGGCCGGTTTTTATCGTAAAATAACGCTGAATATGAACGTCGTCGGCGAACGAAATTCTATCAATGCCGTGAAACGGGATGGCAAAGGTTGACCGGAGTTGTTTTCGTATAACTTTGTCCCTTTCCTTATTTTACAAATCGCTTTTTTTTACTATACTTATCTCCATGTACGGGAAGAACCTGATAAAACTTTTCAAGGCGATCAATATACTGACTCAACCGGAAGGCGCGACGATTACCGAACTCCAGGAACAACTCCAAACAAGCCGCAGATCTGTCTACCGGCTTCTGGATACATTGCAGGAACTCAATTTCCCCCTCAAAGAGGGAAAAACAGAGGACGGAATAGCAAAAAAATGGAAACTGGACGAACAGTATCTTTCGAAGCTCCCCAATTTGAGTTTGGCCGATTTGCAGCTTACGAAAGAAGAAATCATCCTTCTTTTCTTTCTTTTCAGCAGGGGAAGCATTTTCAAGACAACGAAACTCGAACAGTATTTGCTTTCCCTCAAAAACAAACTCGATATTTTTCTTCCCGATAATCTGAGAAATCAGCAGTCCATCACAAAGCTGGACGATATTTTTATCCCCTTCAGCCAGGGATTAAAAGATTATTCGGGAAAGGAAGATATTCTGGACGATCTCACCGACTCGATCGTTCAGTATAAACGCTGCATCGTTACCTACCATTCTTTTTCTTCGGATACACCGAAATTGTTTCAGATTGATCCGCTAAAGCTCTTTCAGCACGGCGGTGGATTGTATGTTTTTGTCAGGGTGGTCAAATACGATTCCATCAGCATCCTCTCTGTCGAACGGATCAGAAAACTTGCCGTATTGGAAAGTCATTTTGAATATCCGCAGGGATTTGATCCGGAAGAAGTCCTTGATACCGCATATGTTCTGACATTCGGAGATCCCGTTTCGGCGCGGGTATGGTTTTCCGCCGAAATAGCACATTATATCAGGGAAAGAAAATGGGCAGCGGAGCAGAAAATCGAAGAGCAGCCGGACGGTTCGATCATTCTCTCTCTCCACACCTCGGGAATATTCGATGTAAAAAAATGGGTACTTTCCTATGGAGCTCATGCAAAAATACTCGAACCGTCGTATCTTGCGGAGCAGATCGGTGAAGAGGTGCAGCGCATGCTGAAGCATTATCCGCCGGTCTGAAAGCTCACATGAAGCCGCTTTTGTGTCATTCAGGTGCGGAATAGTCTGAGATATTCCGCTTTTTAATCAATAACCAAATACCCTTACTTTTTTTCTTCCTGCGAATTCCACATGAGGATCGCCATGATAATCAAAACAAAAAACCCAAGAAGCATGAAAACACCGCTCGGAATAGCCATTGCTATAATCATATTTTTTTCCTTCTTCTGAATACGGCTGATTGAGGTTTTCAACACTACCTCAATAATTCAACGTAACGCATCATGAATAACCGAGTACAATCATAATGAGCATCGGTTATAATTATATTTGAAATGTGGAGGAATTGTGGCAAAAATAAGGCATTCGGGAATTTTGGCCCTGCCGTCTCTACTTTACCAGTATTCTCTCACATGCTATAGTGTTTTCATGGAAGATCCGGGAACGCGAAAACGCTTTGTCGCGATTGTCGACGATGAGGAGAATATAAGGGAGACCGTCTCATACGCATTGAAAAAAGAGGGATATATACCCCTCTCGTATAGCGATGGCTTCGTCGCGTGGGAGGCTTTCAAGGATAAGATGCCTGATCTCGTGGTCCTGGATATCATCATGCCGAGAATGGACGGCCTTGAACTCTGCAGAAAGATACGAAACATTTCCGAGACACTTCCTGTTATATTTCTCACATCAAAGGACGAGGAGTTCGACCGGATTCTCGGGCTTCAGATCGGGGGTGACGATTACCTCTGCAAGCCTTTTTCCATGCGTGAACTCATGATGCGGATCAAGGTCCTTTTCCGCCGCCTGCTCTTCCAGACACAAAAGAAAGACGAAAAGGATCTGTTGACGCTGGGTGAACTCGATCTTGACATGCAGTGTTATACCGTGACGTGGAAAGGAATAAAGGTCAATCTTACCGTCACCGAATTCATGCTTCTCCTGTCGCTGGTGAAATATCCGGGTCATGTCAAAAACAGGGAACAACTGATGAGGGAGGCATATCCACACAATACATTCGTCAGTGACAGAACGATCGACAGTCATATAAAACGGCTCAGGCAGAAGTTTTTCCAGGTCGACGACGATTTTTCCTGTATTGAAACGGTGTACGGCCTGGGATACCGCTACAGGATGGAGTAGTATGTCGGGTTTTCTCCGCTTTCTTTCGCGAATTTCGATTCGTCTTCTCGGATTCAATATTCTCGTCGTTTTTCTCCCCGTCGCCGGTTTCCTTTTTCTCGATACTTATGAAAAACAGATGCTGAAAGCCCAGGAAGATTCCATGGTACAGCAGGGCCGGCTTCTGGCCGCCTCACTTTCCGAGCGGGACGGCTTTGGGCCCGAGGTGGCGGAAGAAATTCTCTTCCATCTCAAGAAGCGAACGGACGCGCGGTTGCGGGTTATCTCAAAAGAGGGCATTCTTCTTGCCGATTCAAGCAGGGTAGGCGAAGAAATCACCGTGGCGGAAGCGGACCGTCCCGATGATGAAGCGGCCGGCGATGAGATCGGTGCGGCGGAGACGACGGATGAGGACGACTGGCTGTATTTAATTGCGACCTGGCCTTTTCGCCTTTACCGCCGTTTTTTTCAGCCGCCGCTGCCCGCTGTCGAAGATTCCCAGTTCTATGCCGCAGATAAACCGATTATGGGCCCGGAGGTACAGGCCGCACTCATGGGGCGGTATAAAGCGGTCTGGCGGATATCGGCAGGCGGGCAGCGGTCGGTAACACTTTACAGCGCCCTGCCTGTGTGGAAAAACGGAAAAGTCATCGGCGCCGTTCTGGTATCACAATCGACATATAAAATACTCAGCAATCTTTATGAAGTAAGGCTGGATATTTTCAAGATATCGCTCGGTTCTATTTTTGTCGCCGTTATTTTGAGTTTCATACTTTCGGCCACGATAGCCAGACCGGTTAAAAAACTCAGAAACGAGGCGGAGGCCATTCTCGATCGCAGGGGCAGACTCACCCGCCTGTTTACGCACACGAAAAGAATGGACGAGATAGGGGACCTGACAAGGTCGCTGGAAGAACTGACAAAGCGTCTGGTCAAACATATGAGTTTTATCGAATCGTTCGCATCGGACCTTTCTCACGAGTTCAAGAACCCCCTTGCATCGATACGGTCCGCGATCGACATTGCCCTGGAAGTCGACAATAAAAAAGAGAGGGAACATTTTCTCAGAATGGCATTACGGGATGTCGGAAGGATGGAACGGCTTCTGGTCGGGGCGCGGGAGATAAGCAGGATCGATACCGGTCTCGAGGCGGAAGAATGCAGGGAACTCGATGTGGGGATCCTGCTTTCGCATATTGTTGAGGGATTTCGGCTGAGGACAAACAAAGTCGTCTTCGATCTGTCGATTCCCGAACATCCGGTGACACTCTCCGCTTCACCTGAGCGCCTGCAGCAGGTGTTCGAAAATATTTTAGATAATGCGGTGAGTTTCTCTCCGTCCGGAGGAACGATCAGTCTCGAACTGGAACGGAATGATTCGCAGGCGACCGTCATCATCAGCGATCAGGGGCCGGGGATACCGGAAGAAAATATTCACCGTATTTTTAACCGGTATTTCAGTTTCAGGCCGGGAGTAGGGAAAAAGGCCGATCATACGGGTCTGGGGCTTTCGCTTGCCAAAGCGATTATCGAAGGATACGGGGGGCGTATTGACGTAAAAAACAGCGATGGCAGGGGTGTTTCATTTTATATGATATTGCCTGCCGGACAGTAATGGTTTTTTAGAACAATCAACGTGATTGACGGGATTCCATTCCTGTAACGGTTTCACACACCGTAATACTTCGCTTGTTGTTTGTCTGTTTAGCATTAATAACCAAAATACCCGACAGAAATTTAGTGATTTCGGATCGAAATTTTAGTATTTTTTATATAGAGGAGGAAAAAGTACAAAGAGTATTTTCTTGATTTTTTTTAAGTGAGGGGGGTGAGAATGAAACAAATTTTCACCATAACAGGGATCGTATTGTTATTATTCGTCATATCTGCGTGCATGACGCAAAAGGGTGTATCGGAGCGAATCCTTTCGCCACTGGACGGCTTAAGCAGACAGGAGATAAACGACCGCGCGATCGTCCAGGTCCTCCTTTTAAAGAATGATTACTATATAACCGGCGGAACGGGCTTTTTTGTCAATGAAGAAGGATATCTTGTCACCGCCTTTCATGTGATCGAGTTTACACAATATGAGAAGGATATAGAGATTTTCATCAATGACGGCAACGCACTTATTCCGGCCCGCACCATTGCGACGGACAGGGAGAAGGATCTTGCCGTTCTGTCGATTGAACACAAGGGGCCGGTACCTTTTGTCGTGTTCTCAGACGACACCGTACTCGAACCGCGATCAAGGATAATTTTTCGTGCCGTTCCTCCCGAACTGGTTGCTTCCGATGAAGGGACCTATCTGGCTTCCGCTTTCCTCCTTCGAAGCGACAATCACAGAATCATCTCTTTCAACAATCTCGATGAAATGCTTTCAAATCCGGATACGAAGGATTTTGTTCAGGACGAACTCCTGAAAAACATCCTTTTCGATCCGGTAACGACCAGCCTTATTTCCGATCCGATGTCCAAAAAACATCTTCCATACCCGAGGCACACCGTCGATTTACTTACCTTTTTTCTCCTGGACAAGGAATCGAGGATTTTCTTTTCAGATCCGGATAAAAAGACGCGTGCGGGGTGTTCGGGGGGGGCCGCTTTTTCGGAAGCGGGATTCTGCGTCGGGATGCTTCAGGAAATTCTTGTCGTCTTCAGACCGAATCCAAAAAGCCGCTACATTCATACGAATCAACCTCCGAGTGACAGCCATCTTTTTCCCCTTTTGGATAAGATGATCAGCGCCGGACAGAACGCTTCGAATATATCGGCGTTTTTAGGGAGGAACGGGATCGTTCACTATAAAAGAGACAAGTACGGTATCGCGTTTTTGGATATAAATCATTAATCCTTAAGAAATCCGAAGGATGTTGTTTTTCCCGAAATATAATGCCGGTTATGAGGCCCGAATTCGAAGCCGCTTTTACCTCATATCCGGAGTCACGTGAAAAAAAACTTGCAACTCGCGGCCGCCTCCACTATGATGGTAACGGGAGTGTATATGGAAAACGAAAATAACGCCGTCAGGGAAACACACTATATAAATATCCCGCAAAGCATGCTTTTGGCGGTCTTAAGTGGTATATGTGCAAGTATAGTGGGCGCCTTTATCTGGGCGCTCATTACGGTCGCGACCAGATACCAGATCGGTTTCATGGCCATGGGCGTCGGCGCGCTGGTCGGGTTGAGTATCAGGTTTTTCGGTCAAAGCGACAAACCTGTTTTCGGGATCGTCGGGGCGGCCGTTGCATTGTTCGGCTGTCTTTTGGGAAATGTTTTCAGTCAATACGGTTTTTATGCGGTAGAAGCGAAGATCAATATCCTTGATGTCGTTTCATCCGTTCCATTCACCTTGATCCCTCAATTAATCGCCGAATCGGCTCAACCAATGGATTTTCTATTTTATCTGATCGCGATATACGAGGGGTTCAAATTCTCGATCAACAAACCGGACGATGTCAGGGTGAACGGCGAGTTAACCAATGGACTGCCGCCGCGATATCCGAAACTAAAAAAAATATTCGGGCTTGTCATGGGTGCATTCCTGCTGGCTTTTTGTGTTTTCCTTTTTGGTTTGATCAACAGGGAATATACACATTGTTATCCTTCAGGGGCGAAACAGTTTCAGGGGCGAATGATGTGGAACCGGGCGGAAGGCGAATGGCGATACTGGAACGAAGACGGTACGCTGATAGCGGTCATCAATTTCAGAAATAACCGTAAAGACGGCGCGGCGAACTTTTATTATCCGAACGGGAAACAATCTTCGGAGGAATATTACAGCAAGGGACTCCTGCACGGACCGGTGCGCCTCTTTAGCGAGGAAGGAGCCGTGACACTGGAAGGGACCTATGAATACGGCAGGCAGAAAGGGGTCTGGAAAAACTATTATGATGACGGGACGATATCGAACGAGGGGGAGTACGAACTCGACAAACCCATCGGGGTCTGGAAATACTGGTATGAAAACGGATCAATAAAAGAAATTGTTGAATATACAGGCGATGAGGAGCGATTGATTATCGAAGCCCATTCTGTCGGCGGAGAAACGATGGTAAGTGAGGCAAACGGCATCTATTCGTCTTTTTACGACAGCGGCGAGCTGCTCTCGCGGGGTGAAATAAAAAACGGCCGAAAAACCGGTCTCTGGAAATCATGGTATGAAAGCGGCCGGATGAGGGATGAGTTCGATCATACCGGGGAACATATCAGACTTATACGGTTCTGGTCCGCGGGCGGAAGATTGCTGATCGCTGACGGCAGCGGCGATTATATCGTTTACGATGAGAACGGAAACAAATCCCTCGAGGCACACTATAAAAACGGCAGGCTTGAAGGCGAATTTGTCGCCTATAACGGCGAGGGAAATGTGTTCAGCACGTCAATGTATTCAGAAGGACTCGAGCACGGTGAAAGCGTTATATACCACGGCAATGGAGAAAAATACTGCTGCGGCGACTACAAGGACGGCAGGCGGGACGGCGAGTGGATATGGTGGAATGAAGACGGAAGTCTGTCGTCAAAGGTGAATTTTATCGACGGGAAAAAAGAAGGTATTCAGGAATTCTGGGAAGACGATATAAAAATAAAGGAAGAAGAATACTCGAACGGCGAGTATATCAAAACGACTGTTTTGTGAACGACACGCCGAAGAACCCGGCCGGGCACATTATGTCATCGCAACAAAACCATAAAAGATATTTCCGCAATGCGATGCGTGCTATCCGAACCGTTTTTCTGAGTGCGTTTCGCCCATCCCCTTCCTGCGTTTCTGCGTGCTTTCCCTGATGCGGTATCCTTCTTCCCGGTCGAGCTTTTCTTCTTCCGTTTCGACCAGAAGAGGCGGGACGGCTTTCGGTTTTCCGCCGGTATCGATAGCGACCATCGTGACATAGGCCGTACAGCAGTGTTCGCTTTTCCCGGTGACCGGTTCTTCTCCAAGGACGCGGACCCGGACAAGCATCGACGATGTCCCCGTAAAGATGAGTGTTGCCGTAATCCTGACAAAATAACCTTCTTTGATAGGAATATGAAAATCGACCGCCTCGATCGACGCGGTGACCACTTCTTCGTGACAGTATCGCGCCGAACAGATTGCCGCGGCTTTGTCCACCATTTCCATGAGACGGCCGCCGAAGAGGGTGTTGTATTTATTCGTATCGCCGGGAAGGACGATATCATTGGTTTCGACACTCAGTGCCTTTTTTGGGGGCAATGTTCCGGATACCCGCTCGTTCTTTTGCCGCATCGGTCTTATACCGCGGCTTTCGATTCCCGGAGTACCCGCCCGAGCTTTACAAAGATGTCCTCCGGATTGAATAAGGCTATGTCCTTGACGATTCCTCCCGCCATATCGGCATGCCCCCCTCCGAACCCGATTCCGCGAAGCACCTCCTGAATGATAAGCGCGGCGTTCCAGCAGGGGGCTTCGCTTCTGAGTGAAAAATTGATCTGGACCTCATTGTCGGCGCAGAGAAAAACCAGATCGACTTCACGCAGGGCAAGGAAAAAATCGCCGATAATACCAAGAAGATTCTGATTGCAGCCCTCATCGAAATAACAGAATGCGAATGATTCCTGTATCCGTGAGTTTTTGATCGCCTTTTCGAAGAACTCGAGGTCCTTTGTCTGAATATAATTTCTCAGGTTTGAATTGACAAAACCGATATTGGATGCGGGATAAAGACCGGAATAAGCGGCCAGGTCCTCCTCGGAAACCCCGCGGCTCATCAGCGCCGTATCCATGAGAAGCCCGGCGAGCAGGGCCGTCCCGATCGGCACCGGAGGTACGATACGAAGGCCGGTGAAATATTCGTAAATGATCGTCGAACAGGCGCCATAGTGGGGCCGTATGTCGCTGAAACGGACGTCATCCGGTGAAGTCACTTCATGGTGGTCGATGACCGCGACCTCGTCCCCGACAAGATCCGTTACGTTTTTGTTCCCCTTACAGCCGTCGACGATAATAATCTTGTCCTTTTCCGTAATATGATGGGTACCCGCATGCGCTATAGGGATTTTAAGATGTTCGATGAGCTGGCGTAACGAATCACGCTGGACCGTTCCCTCGTAAATGAGAAACGAGGTGATTCCCCGCTGCTTTAAAAGATATTGCAGCCCGAAGGCCGAAGCGACCGAATCATGATCGGGGAAGTTATGTGTCTGGATAAACACATGCTTCTCGTCTTGTATAAGGGGTATAAGGTTATTGAGGCTGTTCATAGGAAAAAGCATAACGGAGGTATATCGTAAAAGTCAAGGGAAACCAATTCAAAAAATCCGATATACGGATGGCCCGTCTCTTTAATCCGGAAAAATACCCGGCTTATTCATTCACATGCTGTTTGAAATTGAGATATTTTGTCATCAGCATCATTCTCGAATGAACATTCGTTTTTTTGAAGATATTGAGGACATGGTTTTTCGCCGTTCCCGGCGAGATGAAAAGTGTCGTCGCGATTTCTTTTGTCGCTTTTCCGTCGATGAGAAGGAAAAAGATCTCTTTTTCACGTGAAGTAAAATTGAAATAGCTGAAGAAATCTTCCTCGTCCTGGGGACTGTCGGAAAAAAAGGTCGCGGTATGCTCCAGTTCTTCTTCGTCTTTTTTGCATATTCTGAATTTCATGGAACCGAACTGGACAAGGTCCCCGTTATTCAGGGATTCTTCTTCTTTTATCCTTTTCTGATTGATAAAGGTACCGTTTGTGCTTTGAAGATCTTTAATAAGAAGCGCGGTTCCCTTTTTGAATATTTTTGCGTGATTTCGTGAAATATCACGCGCGGGAAGTATGAGATGACAATCGTTTTTTCTGCCGATTATGAAGGGATCTTTGTCAATCGGTATACTGTATACCTCACCTCCGCTATGCTGTGCTTCGAGATACCATTCGGCATTATCGGTCTTCTTATTGTTCAAAAGCATATAATCTGCCTCATGTATTGTTCGATGTTTCTTTACGTCTTTCTTCTTTATATATAATAATAGGTTATTCTTTTTATGTCAATAAAGGGTTCTTGACCCTGTTGACAGTAAGGTACCGTAAAAATTTTTATCATATAAATATGCCAAATGGTACAAAAAAACATGCCATCTGGTATAGTTGAAATATTCTATTTCTCTGTTATATTTATCAATGTAACGGCATTCAGGAAATAATCCTGATTAATAGTAGTATTATGCTACTACATAATAATACAGGGGTTTCAAGAGGATGGCTGGCCTGGAAATATTACCATCAGCCTTTCCTCTTTTTTTTTCTCGTTACCGTAAAAAACGGGAAGGGAACCTCATCGTGTGTCTGGAGGTGAAACCGGAGGTCGGGCCGGTTTTTCGCTTCATTATAGACATTTTCCGTCACGAGTGTTTCCGAGCCTTTCGCGATATCCTCGCCGAGTTTCGATGCCCGGTTCATTTCATCTCCCATGGCCTTATCCGCTCCGATCGCGTATACCTTGCCGTACCCGATCCCGATACAGCACTGGGCTATCTCGCCGGATTCGCTTTCGATTTCATAATAGCACCCGATCCGCCGGTGAATTTCACATGCCGCATCGATCGCCGCAGAGGGTTCATGGAAAACGGCGGTGAAATTATCGGCAAAAGCATGAATGGTATAGGCCCCATATTCCCTGAAAACGGGAAGGCAAATTTTCTGGGCATTCAGGATCCGGAAAAAACTATAGAGGGGAGAAATCCTGAGTGTCGATTTCGTGAATCCCGTCATATCGAGAATGAGAATTGCCGCTTTTTTTCCGTATTTTACATCAAACTCGTCTTCCGTCATAGTGCCGCGTTGACAGGCAAGGAGATCGCGATACACATCGGCATTCCAGAAGGAAAGCCCGGCCAGTTCATCCGGATTCTCTTCAAGCGTAAACGGAAATTTTTTCCCCATGAGTTCACCTCCCCGTGCGCGAATATCGATTGCCGCATGCGCTGCCTCAATGTTTTCACGAAACAAAAGGCCTTAACGATATAATGCATAATATTTTTAAAAAATGCAAGAATCGAAGATTGTGTTACTATTATCGGATAACCCCGTACTATATGAGTCAATGAAATTCCTGTGGAGAATTTTCCTTATTACATCTATACTAGTTGAAAGGGTGATAATCCGGAAGAAAGGGGAAGGCGGAAAGGCCGGATCTTTTCCGCCCCCGCCGAAACATCCGGATTACATCAATGAGAATGAGAGGGTTACCATGAAGCATACAATAATTGAAAGAAGCGGTATGAGGGGAATAACGGGAGGACTTTTACTTGTTGTGTTCCTCCTTTCCGCTTTTAATAGCTATGCAACCGGGCAACAGGAGATAAAAGAGGAATCGCGCCTGGTGATGATTATCAATTACCCGTATCAGATCTGGTCGACGGACCCGACCAAAATCCACGTTACCCTTTTCAAACCCGATTTTTCTCCCGCCGGCAAAGCGGAAGTGAAGGTGAACGGCAAGGTCGTCGGGCGTTCGGACAAAAACGGGGTCTGTATTTTCGATTACGTACCGGGTGATAAGGAAAGCCATCATCTTGAAGCGGTGCTCGTCGAAGGTGGCGTCCGCTACAGGGAAGAAAAACTTTTTTCCTGCGGTTCACGGACGGCAAGCTTCAAAGCGGAACGATTGTATGTTTATACGGACAGGGGGGTATACAACCCGGGCCAGAAAGTGTATGTCCGGATGATCGCGTGGTCGCTTGCAGGCGAATATACCGCCATACCGGACGCGGACATTCAGCTTCTCTTCCGGGATACATCCGGGAATGTCTATAACGGCGAGTACGTGAGGACGGGTGATGACGGGATCGCGTGGACCGAGTTTTCCCTTCCCCCGCACATGAGAGAGGGTGATTACGAGCTTGTCGTTCTCTATGGTAAGGCCCGTGAGAGCGCGCGGATCAGGGTCAAGCGTTTTGTTCCCCCGATTATAAGCATCAAACATGACTTGAAGCGCTATTTGACGGACACCCAGACACGACTCGATGTTCATGTCGAACTCGGTTATTTTTCCGGCGGCCGGTTGTCTTCTTCGAAGCTTTCCATGATAGTGGAAGATGAAAAAAAAACGGTAGTGTTTTCACGAACGTTCGAGTCCGGGAAACCGGACTATGAGGTCACACTCGGAAAGACCGAACTCGATGAAATAAGGAGGGGACTCGAGGTCGAAAGCTACTTCACGATAAAACTCGGCGTCATAGACAGCTACGGCCAGTCCGATGAGGTTGTCTGGGATGTCCTTTATACCGCGCGGCCATATTCGGCGGTGATCGAACTGGACAAAGACGCCTATCCGGCGGGAGAGACGGTTCAACTACTGGCCAAAGTGGTCGATATCGACCGCCAGCCCGCGGCCGGAATCGAGCTTGTTCTGAATGTGGGGGAGATAGGGGTCAACCTGACATCGAAAACAGACGAAAAAGGACTGGCACGATTCGAATTCGTCATGCCCTCCTCGTCCGTTACCGCAGTCCTGTCAAGTCCGATCATGAAACCGGCGTTGGGAGAACGGGCCGTTCCCTTTCAGGAAAAAAAGCCGATGAGTTCCAAGGTCGCCGAATTGCCCAAAAAAGCGGGTATGAAAACAGAAATCACCGTGTATTTCGATCCTTCATATATTCCGATTGAAAAGGTCGTGCATGTCGATCTCACCGATATCTCCGGCGCCCTGGTGCAGGCAACGACGATTCCCGTCAAAAAACGGGGAAACGAGTATTATGCGGAGGGGGAAGTAGCGGCGCCGACATGGGGCTCGATGCTGGCCAACCTCTACTGCTGCGCGGTCGAGAAGGAACAGAGTGGAAAACCATACACCCGCGGGAATGTCGGGTTCATAACGGAAGGCCAGCATATCACGTTTTATCCGGACAGGGAACTCGAGATCGTTATTGAAAACTTCAAACCCCAGTCGGCCCCGGGTGAAAAGGCCGTCTTCCGCATCACGGTCAAGGGCGGTAAGGGTGAGAAATCGTTGGGTGTTTCCGTTGTCGATGATGCTGTCATTTCACTTCTCGATCCATTTATTGTACCGCCGGTCGGCCATTTCTATAATCCCCAGGCCAAGGTGATCGCAACAGGCGGTGCCGGCGTTCTCACCTGGCCTGTGGTCGACCGGAACTGGGGTTCCCCGTGGCGTGATATTGCCTACTCGAACTGGGGCTGGAAAGCACCGGGTTCCGCCGTCGCTTCTCAATTCGGCGCCGATGAACTGGAAAAGGCGGCCCCCCCCTCAAAAGCCGACGCCGGGGGATATATGGAAGAGGGGATGGAATCGAAAAGTATGATGCTTGAAGAATCGATTGATATGGCGGAAAAGGAAGACATGATCGCGGAGTCCATGGAAGCGGGGGATGATGAGACGACGAATGGCGATACATCGAAGAGGAGAGATGCCGACGACTCACCGGGTGAAGCGAAAGCCGGCGGAACGATCATCATCAGGACAAGCTTTCCCGAGACCGCACTCTGGGAACCGTCACTCGCGACAAAAAACGGCAAAGCGACCGTCAGCGTCCGGATTCCCGATGAAATAACCACACAAAATCTGACGATCGTGGCGACGGACCGGCAGGGATATATCGGGATGCTGCGGAAGGAAATAAGCGTAAGGCAGCCCGTTTTCATACGGTCGGCATTTCCTCCGGCCATGACGAGGGGTGACCGGTTGACGGTTCACGCGCAACTCAGAAACCTCACCGATTCGGCACTTGCCTGTAAAGCAAAGCTTTCCCCGGACGGTTTTTCCGTTATCGGGGATGATGAACACACGTGTGTCATCCCCCCGTACTCAAACTGCCTCGCCGAGTGGACCGTCTCGGCCTCGTCCTGCGGGGAAAAAACCTATGTGGTATCGGTCAATACCGGTACATATGGTGATGCCGAAAAAAAGAAGATTATGGTCCTGCCGGACGGAATTCCCGATACCTCCGTGACAAAGGCGGTCATCGGCAGAGCCATGCCTTTCGAACACCGCTTCAGCATCGACCGTGATGCCGTTTATTATACGGCAAGCGTAAATGTTTCGCTTCCAAATGTGTTTCCCGCTTTCCAGGCGTGGTACGCTTTCGACATCCATCCCTGGTATTCGCCGTGGACCGTCGCCGCGACCGCGATCGCAAACGCGGCGATGCTCGATTATGTCCGCGTTATGGACCGGAACGCGGAGAAGGAGGCATTGCTTGTAAACAAGCTCAAAGACGCCCTGCTTGTTCTGGTAAATAATCAGCTTCAGTCGGGGGGCTGGGGGTGGTACGCCGTTTCCGGAAACGGCCGCGGACAGGAAGATAAGGAATCGGCCGGTCTTTACTACACGGTTGCCTGCCTGAGGGCCCTTATGGATATACGAAACGCGGGGCTTAACGTCGAGTCCGCGGTACTGGATAAGGCGGTGCAATATATTCTTGCTCGGCGCGGAAACGACGGGCTCTGGTCGTCGCGCGGAGCATATTTCTGGGAGGTATTCAATGAAAAGACCGACTATGCCCTGAGTGCGGAGATATTCGAGGTGCTTTGTTTCGCCCTTACCGGGATGGCGGATCCCTATCGCGTTGAATCGGATGTAAGGGAACTCAAGGAGACAATGACGAACGTCCTCGAAGAAAGGCCGGACGAACCGATGACGGCCGCCGCCGCTATTCAGGGTCTATTGTATTGGAGGCGATTCGCGCAGGATACATCCGTCGATCATATTATACAGAAAGGCATCAAACACCTCATATCGCTCAAGCGGACGGGATATTGGGAACCTCACTGGTATCACGCGTACGGGGGCATGGTCGAGCTTAATGCGCGCATTCTTTCTCTCCTTGCGGCCTTTGATCCGGCTTCCTATAAAGGTTTCCTCCGGGAAGGGATAACATGGCTTCTTTCTACCAGGGAGGCATGGGGCGCCTGGCACAATGAGATCGGAACGGCGCAGGCAATTCGCGCGCTTCTTGAAACAGGGGCTTTTGCGGAAGAAGAGGAGGGAACCATCGTTTTGACGGTGAACGGCAGGGAAGCGGCGAAAGTCAAAGTCGATCCCGACGATCCTTTTCTCTCGGCAGCGGCACTCGGTTATGTCGATATTTCTCCGTGGATAGTACCGGGTGAAAACAGGGTGACGGCCGGTTACTCGGGTAAGCTCGAGGCGTCAGTCATCGTGGAGGTAAAGGTGTGGGGCGGCAGGGTGAAAACGGATGACGGGAACGTCGGGGTGGTACGCAGCGCGGCGGAAGAAGCGGTAATCGGCCAGCCGGTACGGGTAAAACTTTCGCTGGAGACCAAAACACCCATTCCCGCGGTTCTCATCGAGGAAGCCCTTCCTTCAAACTGTACGGTCATGGAGACCTCGCTCGAAAAACTGCTCGCAGATCACCGGATTACCGGATACAGGGTTTCCGGGGGGAAACTGTATCTCTCTCTGGTGAGTGTCGCGGGTCAATTCGAGTTAACCTATATGCTGACTCCCGTCCGAAAGGGATCGGCCGTTCACGGGGGTACAATCCTGCGTGACTCGGCTTCCGGCAGGCTTTTGGCCGTTTTTTCTCGTGGAAAACTTTCCGTGAAATAACGGCTGAGGTTTTCGCGGGCATGGTCGAAAACGGATATTTCATTAACTCTTATGCCGCTTACAAGGGAAAAAAAGATTGAAAGTAAGAAAAATATCAGTATACTATGCATTGTGAGAGAAAAGCAAAACCATAAGCGGCAACCATTGATGAAGCGGTAACTTTTTCGATGAAGCATACCTCATTTTTATTCCGCATTGCTTTTGATACGAGGTGGAAGGCAATGAATGGTGAATGAGTATGGAATTGATCTGTCGGATTTTCGAAACAAACGCACATGAACCGGATGACAGGCGGAAGCGGAAAATTCTTTCCATACTTCTTGCCGGAACAGCCGGATGCTGCATTCTGTTCCTTGGTTTTTTAGTACTTGTTCATTTTTTTTTCCCGATACTGTTTTCGGCAGAGGAACTCGTTCGTCTCGGAATTATCGTGGCCGTTGCGTTCATCCTCTGTGCGGCCTGTTTTCTGCTCAACCGTTATGTCTCCGGCATCGCCTCCGGTGTCATTTTCACCTTTTGTCTGACCGTTCTTATTGCGCTTTCGGACGCCCCGATCCAGCTCGCAAGCGGCAGGAGTCTCCTCCTTTTCTCCCTTCCCATTATCATAGCGAGTGTGATTATCAGACCGTATGCGGCCTATATTGTCGCCTTTGTATCGGGCTTGATTATCTCGGTATTCGCGGTCGGGCTGGGCCGGTTTCCCAATATTCCCTCGATCGTCTTTTTCTTTCTGATCGCCTTTATCTGCTGGATCTCGATGCGAAGTTTCGACATGATGGTGGGTGAACTCAAAGATTCGACCGAATCCGCGGAAAAGGCGTTGACTCTTCAGCGGCAAACCCTGAAGGAACTCGAAACCAGCGAGGAAAGGTATTCCTTGTTTGTCGAAAATTTCAAGGGGATCACCTACCGCGGAGAAATCGATTTCACTCCGGTCTTTTTTCACGGGGCCGTGGAGGAAATAACGGGGTATACGGAAGATGATTTTATATCGGGGAAGGTGAGGTGGGACGAACTAATCCAGAAAGACGATCTGAGAAGGGTGTATCACACGATAAAGGCTGTCGCCGAAATACCGAACTATTCATGTGACAGGGAGTACCGGATCATCCGAAAGGACGGAAAAACGAGGTGGATTCATGAATATATACAGAATACAAGCGATGCGAACGGAACGCCTCATTCGGTCCTCGGTCTCGTGTACGACATATCGGAACAGAAGAGAATCGACGTCGCGCTCGAAGAAAGCAGAAAACGCTTCGAGGCTGTTTTTAACAGCACGCTGGATGCGATCTTTCTCGTCGACGATCATGCCCGGCATATCGAAGTCAATCCCGCCGCATGCGAATTGACCGGGTATTCGAAACAAGAACTGCTTTCCATGACGGTGTGGGATACATTAATGGGCGGTACAAAAAATGAAGCATCGGAAAACGAGTGGGGGAGGTTTCACCGGATGGGGAGTATTCGCGGGGAGCGAATCCTCATCAGGAAGGACGGGACGACCGCCGAGTTTGAGTTCAACGCGACATCGAACATACTGCCGGGGGTGCATTGCGCCGTTCTCAGGGATATACGAAAACGTAAAAAACTCGAAGAGCAGTTGAACCACTCCGTCAAAATGGAAGCCCTTGGCAGACTGGCGGGCGGTATCGCCCATGATTTCAACAACCTTCTCACCACGATATTCGGGTATTGCGACATTGCCAAAATACAATTTCACCTGCCGAAAAATGTGCTTGAAATATTCGAGGAAATCAGGAACTCGGCGGCAATGGCGGCAACCCTGACAAAGCAGTTGCTCGCTTTCAGCAGAAAACAGATTATGATGATGCAGGTGTTCGATCTGAATGAACTGATCCGTAATATAAATACAATGCTGGGCCGTATCATCGGAGAAGATATCGAGCTTGGAATTATCACCGCTAAAGAAGATTTGTTTCTGAGGGCCGATGTGTCCCAGATCGAACAGATTGTGATGAATCTAGCGGTTAACTCGCGGGATGCCATGCCGCACGGGGGGAAACTGATCATCGAAACAGGCGCCGTTCACCTCGATGAATCGTATACGGAACTGCACGCCGATGTGAAACCCGGGGAATATGTGGTGATCACCGTGACGGATACCGGGTGCGGAATGGATGGTGAAACCATAAAGAATATCTTCGAACCATTTTTTACCACCAAGGACAGGGAAAAGGGGACGGGACTCGGACTCGCGACGGTTTTCGGTATTGTCAGACAAAGCGGTGGCCACATTAATGTCTACAGTGAGGTCGGCCACGGTACCACGTTCAAGATTTTTTTCCCGCGGCAGCATGGAAGTGAGCGAACGGATATACAAAAGGAAACTACAGGACACGATACGGCGGGCGGTTTTGAAACATTGCTTCTTGTCGAAGACGATGAAAGCCTCAGAAAAGTGATGCGGCGGACACTTTCCGGTTTCGGTTATACGGTTATCGATACACACTCCGGACAGGAGGCTCTTTCGATCATCGCCGAAAGACAGCTTCACGTCGTGAATATGCTTATTACCGATGTGATTCTTCCGGAGATGAATGTTACGTCCCTCACCGAAAGAATCTCCGCCATATTCCCTGAAATAAAGATACTCTATATTTCGGGATACACGGAACACACGATCATCGATCACGGTATCAGGTCCGGGGGCGTCGATTTTTTGCAAAAACCCTTTTCACCTGAAATGCTCGCGAAGAAAGTCCGGGAAATACTCGATCGCTCACCCGGGGACAACGCCACGGGTTAAACGTACAATGTGAATTTAATAAAAAAACCGGCCGGTAATATCGCATGTCGGAATATTTTCCCGTTCACGTCCGGCAGCCTCATAAACGGCGCTCCCTTGACAGAGTAATCGGCTTGTGGGACAATGGATCGACATCTTGATATCGGGGGGCTTATGAATCCTGTTACCCGGGAATTCCTGAAAAAAAGTATAACACCCGTCGCTGTCGCAAAACCGCCGTTTGCCATAAAACCGGAACAGGGAATATTCTTTATCGGTTCATGTTTTTCGGAATATCTTTCGGACTATCTCGTAAAACATGCCCTCCGCTGTTGTACGTCACCGTTCGGCAATATCTACAATCCCCTTTCGATCGCCTCCGGACTCGAGATGCTTTGTCGCCGTCATGTTATCGGTGACGATGAGATTTTCGAACACCATGGGCTTTTCCGCCATTTCGCCTTTCACACGAAGGTGTGCATGCCGGATAAACAACTTTTTCTTGAAACGATAAACGGGCGTCTAGAGGAAGCCCGGGCGTTTCTTGAAAACGCGGGTGTTATTGTCCTCACCCTCGGTACCGCGTATACCTATATCAACCGGGAGACAGGCCGCGTGGTGAACAACTGCCATAAACTGTCCCCGGCCTTATTTGAACGGAAACGCTTAGACACCACGGAGATTACCTCTCGCCTCGGTGAAGCATTGAAGACGCTCAAAAAGGCGCATCCGCACCTCATCGTCATTCTTACGTTGAGTCCCGTGCGGCATCTTCGGGACAGGGCGGAAGAAAATTCCTTGAGCAAGGCGGTTCTTCGCTGCTCAATAGGGAAGCTGGCCGAATTCCCCGATTCGTGGTATTTCCCTTCGTATGAAATCCTGCTTGATGAACTGAGGGATTACCGTTATTATGCGGATGATCTTTGTCATCCGTCAAGCAGTGCGGCGGATTATATCATGAGCAGATTCTGCGAATCCTGTTTTTCGGAGGAGGCGCGAGCTTTTATGGAAGAAATGGAAAAAATAAAGAAAGCCTTCAATCACCGGCCCCTTCACGGTGAAACCGATGAATACAGACTATTTATGGAAAAACAGATTTCGAGGCTCGCCGGATTGCAGAAACGCTACCCGATGCTTCCCGTCGCACAAACAGTGGAAAAGCGGAAAGAGAGCGGTGCATGATTAAAAAAGGGATGCTTTACGGATTGCTTTTTGTTTCGCTATCTGTTATCCCGTGCTGTTCGTCTGCGCCTAAAAAGCCCGAGACGATTATAAGGGGGGATTATACCTTTGCCGTGAAATACCTCGACTGGATTGTCGCTGAAACCATGAAAAAGGACAGGATTACGGGCGCGGTTGTGGCCGTCGTCGATGCGAAGGAGATCATTTGCACGCGGGCATACGGGTATGCCGATAAGGAAGAACGTATTCCCATGAAATCGGAGACATTTTTCAGGGTCGGTTCAATCTCGAAAAGCTTTACCGCCCTCGGCATCATGAAACTCGCATGCCGGGGGGAAATCGATCTCGATAAACCGGTAAGCGGTTATATCCCCGGGTTTGACATAAAAAGCCATTTCTCACAGACACCGCAGATGACCACACGCCATCTCCTTTCTCATAAAGGAGGAATGATCAGGGATTATTATTACGGAATCATGGGCGGCCATATTACCGGTAACGAGGAACTTCTTTCCGCCCTCGCTGATGAATATTTCTGTTTTCCTCCGGGTGAGGCATTCAAGTATTCGAATATCGGGTATACGCTTCTGGGTATGATCATCGAAGGGGCGAGCGGTTCGACGTACGAACAGTACATGAAAGAGGAAATTCTCGAACCTTTGGGAATGGCGGAAAGTTCATTTTCTCTTTCCGGATATATCGAGCCCCGTCTGGCAAAGGGGTATGTCCGGGAATCCCTTGTTCTAATCCCGAAGCTGGGAGAAACACCGAAAATGGTGCAAGCCCCGGAGCTTGAGTTACGGGATAAGCCTGCGGGCGGGCTTTATTCGAATCTTCCCGAACTTATCCGTTTCCTTCAATACCTTTTATCGGACAAAGATGCCTCTCCGACCGGTATTGTCTCTGAAAACGTCTTTGCCGGTATGCTCGAATTGAGTTTCCCGGAAGCGGAGGATTATTCGCTGCTTTATATGGATTATGGTCTGGGCTTTATGACCCGGTTTTTTGCCTATCGTGATATTGCCGATATTGCCGGGCATAACGGGTGGATAAACGGATTTTCAACGCTTTTCGTTTTTTCACCGCAATCCGATATGGCCATGATTATTCTCACCAACGCGGATACCGGAAACAAGGCGTGTAGTGAGATAGTCTCTTCTTCGTTCGGCAATTTTATCGAGGCAAAGACCGGGGAAGCGGTATTGCCCCTCGATGAGGGAAAAGAAGCAGGGAGGCGGTGGAAGCCTTCAACCGAAGAACTCTCCGTTTTTGAGGGAAAATATGCCATGATCGGTGTGTCGATCGATGTTTATCGCAGGGGGCGGGATCTTTTTTGCAAAACATCGATCATGGATACGGAGTTCCTTCTCGTCCCTGTTGAACCGGGGTTATTCAAACCGGTATTTTCTTTTCTCTTTCTTCATTTCGATATTGCGGGATTCGCGGGCTATCATACCGTCTATTTCAGGTTTACGGTCAATTCGAAAGGGACGGCTTACCTTTTTATCGAGGCGTCCGTGGCGCAGCAGGTGACCCATCTTTCGCTCGTCGGACTGAAGCATGACAAAATTCCCGGGGTATTCGAACGACGCTGCGGAATATATGAAATCGTCAGTTCGGAAGAGACTCGCGAAGTCC
Source organism: Spirochaetales bacterium (assembly GCA_016930085.1). Taxonomy (NCBI): domain Bacteria; kingdom Pseudomonadati; phylum Spirochaetota; class Spirochaetia; order Spirochaetales; species Spirochaetales bacterium. Next base: position 29,713 of record JAFGHO010000016.1, on the reverse strand, counting down.
TCGATATGTATCTGCCGACAAAGGAATACGAACTCGTCATCGACAATGGCTGGCTGACCGTTAAAAGCCGCAATCTGAGTCCTGAAATCAGTCTCATTCTCTTGCCTGTTTCGGAAAATGAGGCTATCATTCCCGGATCGGGTGAAACCGTTCATTTCGGGGAATCGCATTTTACCTTTTCCGGGTTTGAAGCGCGAAAGAGGAAATGAGGATGCCGATAAGGGGAGAGAACGTGAGAATGAGAAGAAGAAAAATCGGTATATTGTTTCTTTTACCGTCAGTAGCGGTGATTATCGCAGCCGGCTTCGGAACGGGAAGCTGCATCAGGCAGGGATCGATCGATCCCGATGCGGGCGAAGAGACCGCATGTAACGATCTTTCAGGCGGAGACGCTTCGGGCGGAGAGTCCGCGGGGGGGGCGGCCTTAGAGCCGATCGAAGGATTTCTCGTCTATGATAATCCGGCATATCACTTCCGCGTACAATATCCCGCCGAATGGACAAAAGATGAAGGAACAAACAGGGTGAGCTTTATCATGCCCCCCCGGGAACCGGAACAGGAATTAGCGGAGTGCTTCAATATCCTTTTCGATACCATGACCGGGGAGAGGATGAGTCTCTCCCAATATGCGTCCATCATTATCGGGGGACTGGAAAAACAGACACCCGATTTTTCGTTGATTGAATCGAACGATACCACCCTCGGCGGCCATCCCGCTTTCAGAATAACGTATACCGGTCGAGCCGATGAGATCGAGGTGCAATACGCCGCCTTTTTCCTCATCCGTTGTGGGTTACTCTATGTGGTGAATTGTGCGACATTACCGGGGCGGCTGGAGGAATACGGTGAGACCCTTCACCTGATACTCTCATCCTTTCAGTTTTTATCGTGATCCGGTAACGGCGGCAGGTATGTACGCGATTTTGCTCGGTATTCTTTCATTCTCCCTCAAAAACATCGGATATGTTTTTCAAAAAAAGGGCGTCAACCGGGTTGCCGTAAAACGCCTGTCAAGCGGGATATCCCGGGGTATCGCCGATTATCTTTCGACCGGTATATGGGTGACCGGCATTATCCTGCCGTTTTTCGGGGGTGTGTTGCTCGCGGTTGCTTACGGTCTGGGTCCGGTCAGCATGATTATGCCGTTTACCGCAACGGGATTCGTTGTACTAGTCCTTTTTTTCAGGTTCTATCTCGGCGAAAAGGTCACCCGGATCGAGTGGACCGCGATCGCCCTTATTTTATCCGGAACGGTAATGATTACCCTCTTCGCTGGCCGTGTCAGGGAGATGCACGTTACTCCGGAAGCCCTCATCGGGAAGATGACGGAAACCGGCGCGCTTCTTTTTCTCGCCATTCCGAACATCATCTGTCTTCCGTGTTCGCTTGTTTCGCACCGCCGTTCCCATCGCTATGGCGGAACAATCTATGCGCTTTCGGCGGGGATAGCCGGGGGAACAAGCCTTATATTTCAGAAGCCCTTTGCCGCCGGTATTCTCAAACGATGCGGCGGGTCAGAGATTCCCGTCATTCCCATTGTCGTATGCGGCCTTATGTTCATTCTCCTCTCGATACTCGCCGTGATTATTCTTAACGTCGCCTATAAATACGGGAGGGGAATACACATCGCCCCGATTTATACCGTTTTCCAGATATTGTTGCCGACAGGAGGCGGTATTGTTATATTTGAGGAATGGCATGAACTGTCAATGACGGAAATCCTCATTCAGGCGGGCGGGATTCTCCTTATCCTGGCGGCCGCCGGGATACTGTCGGGATTTAATGAAAAAAGAATAGAAAAAATAGGGGAAGGAGGAAAACAATAATGAATATATCCCGGTCGATTGTCTCACTTATCAGGTGTTCTTCATATGAAAAGGAAAGAGTCGATGCCGCGATTAAAAAGGGGGTGGACCTGCTCGGCGGTCCCGCCTCTTTTTTCAAAACAGGTGAAATGATTCTTGTCAAACCCAATGTCCTTTTCGGTGAGAACCCAAAAAAGTGCGTCTCTACACACCCGGCCGTTTTCGATGCGACATGCAGAATGCTGCTTGATGCGGGGGGCCGGCTTTCCTACGGGGATTCTTCGGGATTCGGGAGTTTTAAGACAAATATGAAAGGGGCGGGCCTTTTTCAGGTCGCGGAGGACCTCGGTATTCCTATGGCTGATTTCACGCACGGGAAGGAGGTCGTCTTCAGTGATTCGCCCTTTACCAGAAAGTTTACGATTGCCGAAGGGGCGCTTGCCTGCGACAGTATCGTAAGCCTTGCGAAACTGAAAACCCATGGGCTACTCCGGATCACCGGGGCGGTTAAAAATCAGTTTGGATGTATTCCCGGATTACTCAAGCCGCAGTTCCATGTCAAACTCAGTAAACCATACGATTTTGCCAGAATGCTTGTGTCATTGAACCTTCTTCTGAAACCGAAACTTTATATTATGGACGGGATCATGGCCATGGAAGGAAACGGACCGCGGGGAGGGGATCCCGTCCCCATGAATGTGCTTCTTTTTTCCGCCGACCCGGTCGCACTCGACGCTGTGGCGTGCAGGCTGATCGATCTCGATCCCGAATATGTCCCGACCAATACGATCGGGCGTGAATACGGTCTCGGCACATGGAAAGCGGATGAGATCGAAATCAAGGGGGATATTCCGGAAAAACTCAAAAACAGGGCTTTCCGTGTCACGAGGAAACCGATAAAAGATGTGAAGACAGTCAATCTTCCACCGTTCTTCCGCAACGCGTTTACCGCTCGACCCGTTATCGATGCGGAGCGGTGTACGAGGTGCGGCACATGTGTTTCGCTCTGTCCCGTGAAACCAAAGGCATTGAAATTTCCCGCCGGGAATAACGGTTCACCCCCCGCCTATGATTATGAACAATGTATCCGGTGTTACTGCTGTCAGGAAATCTGTCCGGAAAAGGCGATTTATATAAAGCGCCCGCTCCTTTCAGGCGTTTTCGGCTGGGGGTAGGGAGGCTTGCCTTGCACCGGTACGCTGTGTGACGCTGTGTTTTCGATGCCCTTTTCCGTTTAACCCGGTGCGCCGCGTCATCGGTTTTATCGGCTCGATGCGGAGTATGCCGCGATGCGGAGTATGCCGCGATGCGGAGTATGCCGCGATGCGGGGTATGCCGCGATATTTATTTAACGGTTATCGGCCGAGGATTTTCTTCTCGAGTGCGATTCGTTTCAATTCTCCCTCGAACAGCATTTTGTCCTTCTTCTCCGAATCGATCTCTTTTTCGGCATTCGCCACATCTTTCGATTCTTTTTTGAGACGCTTGTTCGCCCGTGCGAGAAGCAATTCACTCGGGAAGACCGGCAGTTTTGTCGTACTCCCGTCCTCAGTCGCTTTCTCCGGGTCCTGCACCCGATCGATCGACATACCGGAAATATCGAGTTTTTCATTGTCACTCAGTTTACTCTGTTCTGCTTTGAGTACGAGATTCTGGGCCGCCACCATTTCTTCGTATTCCTTTTTATAGGTTTGTTCGAGGTCTTTCATCTCCTTTTCCGAATACTTCATCTCTGAAGCGATTTTCTTCTCGAGGTCGCCAATCATTGCTGCCAACAATTCCCTGTTTTTCCTGATGACGGGAAGATGCCGTTCGATATCTTTTTTGTATTTGCTTCTTTTTTGTCTGTTTTTCGATTTTTGAAGAAGATCCGAAAGCCGCTTGATCACGCGTATCTCGCGCGTCAATTCCTTTCTAAGCGTATTTTTTCGAATAATGTCCGTTTTTATTTTTCTTTCGACACCCGTATGTGCCGTTATTGTCGATTTCATGTCATAACCTCCTTTGATTATCTGTCGAATATACTGCTATTCATCCTCCTGCCTGTCAAAACGTCAAAGCGGAATGTCCTTTTTTATATGGCGGATTGAGTGGTTTTGTCAAGTGATAACGGGAATTATTCCGGTTGGGGTTTTCCAAACGATACTTCCCTGTCTTGACTGATATCGCCGATTACGGTAGAGTAGTCGATGAGGGAGAAAAGAACGGGAGAATATAAAGTATGCAGGAAATAGTCGATGAAGTACTCAAGGCGGAAGAGGAAGCGGAAGCGGTTGTCAAGGATGCCAGGCAGAAGGCTATGGAAATGAAGACAAACGCGGAAAACCGGGTAAGCGATAAGATGAAAAAGGCCAAAGAAGATGCCCAGATCTCCATTCAGAACGCGGTCAAAACGGCGAAAGATCAGGCCCGGGCCGCCCATGAAAAAGCGATAAAAGAAGCTGAAGAAGCCAATAACGAATTTTATAAAAAGAATGAAAAAAAAATCAGACTCGTTATTGATGAAGTAGCCCGACTCATTCTTATCCCTGAATATGACAGGGATTACCCTGAATATGACAGGGAATAAACGATCTATGGCAGGTCCGTTAAAAAAGTACGGTTTTATTCACGCAAAATTAAGGACGCGCATCAGCAAATTGCTGACCGACGAGTTTATCGGACAGCTCATACGCGCGCATTCACTTGCGGAAGCGGTCCAGCTGTTCAAAAATAATGCATACTCCTTTATCGAGGAAGTGTATACCAGAACAGGTGATCTCAAACTGGTTGAGCTCGAGCTTTTCAAACAGGAGATTAACCTCTACGTTGAAATTGAAAAACATATCGGGGACGAGGTCCTCTTTTTTGTCCGGGCACTAGCCTCGCGGTATGAGGTCGATAACCTCAAAAATATTCTGAGACTCTGGTTCGATAAAGCGGTTCGAAAACGGGATATTACCTCATCGATCATATATGTGTACCGTGAAAAAATACATGTCGACCTCAATTCCGATGCGGTAATCAGAGCGAACGGCTTCAGCGACATTATCGCGATTCTCAAAAATACACCGTACGCAAAGGTCCTCGAGGAGGCTGAAAAAGAGGTCGAACAGAAAAACAGTATTTTCCCGGCGGAAATTTCTTTAGATCACTACTTTTACAGAAACTTGATTGGGGCCGTAGGAGTACTCGAGGGACGCGACGCCGATATTGCCGGACGTCTTATCGGAATAGAGATCGATATGCAGAATATCGACTGGATTGTCAGATTTAAAACCGCCTATAACCTTCCGCTGGAAGACGCCCTGCGTTATGCCGTGCCGCGGGGGTATACGATCGATAAAAAGGCGATGCAATCCATTTATGAGTCGCAAAATATCATGGATGTTCTTTCGACATTCGTCCGTAAACGGTACAGCGGGATCGAGGCGATGATGGGCGCCCAGACTCAGGAATCTTCTTCCCGCCTCATTCTCATCGAACGAATTCTCGAACAGATTACCATGCAGGAGGTTCAAAAGGTTTTACTCGGTTACCCCTTTACAATCGGGATTATTCTCGTGTACTTTATACTGAAACGAAGCGAGATCAGGCGCCTCATGACGATCCTGAATGCCAAGTTTTATTCTATTCCGGAGGACAAAATCAAGAGCCGGTTATGATATTTACCACGCGTATGAAACATGTGATTGCCGTCGTACTCGATCGCGATGCCGACAAAGTGACGCGGGAACTTCTCAAGGCGGGCCTGCTGCATTTTGTGGATGTGAAGGAGATCAGGAGTGACTGGAACAATAAAATCGATACGGTGGTGCCCGATGTTTCCCGGGTACGAATAGGGGAGATCAAAAAACGGATTGAAAATTTTTTGACCACGGTCAATGAAAGTCCCCCTGCACGGGAAAAGCTCGATATTTCGGCCCTCAAACCCGCGAACCTTGATGAATCGGATAAAATTCTCGATAAAATTTCGGACAAACTTCAGGGGATCCGTGACCGCCAGCAGAATATCCAGCAGGAAATTCTCAAATTGGAGGATATCCGGCGGCAGGTCGATCTTTTCGGGGATGTCAGCGCCGGGATTCGGGCGCATACGAAGTACTCGTTTCTCACCATTCAGACGGGGACAATCCCCTCTTCCAGGCTGGACGATCTCTCGGCGGCATTGAAGGAGGTTCCCTCCGTGATTCTCCATTTTAACGAGGAAAACGGCCGGACCAATCTTCTCCTTATTACAATGAAACGGGACGACTCACGTATCGACAACATCCTCGATCAATACGGATGGATCGATACCGAACTGAAAGAAGAGATGCATGGTGTCAAGGACGATGTTATTCATGATCTCGAAACAAAAATAGCTGGTTTCGAGGCGGAACAAAAGGCCCTCAGGGAAGAATCGACAGAAATGATTCGTGAAAATCTTGGTGTTCTCAAGGAGATGTGGTCCAACCTGATGCTGAATGAACTTTATTTCAGGATACAGGCGTATTTCAGCAAAACGGCGCGAACGGTTCTCTTTTCCGGATGGCTTCCCGCTTCAAAACAAAAGGCATTCGAAGAGGAAATCAGGGGCGTGACCGGGGACAGGTGCTACATGCAATGGAGTGATCCCGTCGAGATCGAACGATTGGAGAAAAAGGAACCTTCGATTCCCGTGGAAATGAAAACCCCGTCGTTTCTCGCGCCCTTTAAAATGATCGTCAAAAATTACGCAACCCCGGAATACGGGACGATCGATCCCACTCCTTTTGTCGCCGTCGCTTATATGTGTATGTTCGGTCTCATGTTCGCCGATGTCGGCCAGGGTGTCATCATCGCCCTCTTCGGCATTTTTGGGGCCATTTTTTACCGGGGGCCTCATGACGATGTCAAAAACCTGCTCAAGCTTATCGCCTGGTGCGGGGGTGCGGCCATTGTGACGGGGTTTCTCTTCAACTCGTACTTCGGCATGCAATTGTTCAGGCCGCTATGGTTCGATTACCATGGAATTGTCATGGGGCACGATCCGGCGAAAGGACTCATTCATTCGATCTTCGATATTCTCGCCATCACGATTTATTTCGGCGTCGCCGTCATCACGGTGGGACTGCTGATCAACTGGATCAATCTCGCAGCAAAACGAAAGTGGTTCAGGCTGATTCTCGACAAGACGGGGATTGTCGGCGGCCTGATGTATTTTGCCGGCATCTATGTGACGAAATTCCTGCTCGAGCACAGCTTCAAGGAGGCGCCCTCCCCCTGGATTCTTTTTTTCGGTATGGGACTTCCCGCGGTCCTTTTTCTCTTGAAACCGCCGATCGAGTTTGTCAGGCACCGTAAGCATGACCCGTCGAAGAAGTTCGGCCCCTTTATGATTTTCGATTTTTTCATCGAGTGGTTCGTGGAAATGCTCGAAATATTCAGCAGCTACCTGTCCAATACCCTCTCCTTTCTGCGGGTGGCGGGATTCGGGATCGCCCATGTGAGTCTGATGGGCGCTTTTATTCAGATGGCGGAAGGGGCCGCGGGCGGGCCGGGCAACTATTCGGTATTGTCGATTATCATTCTTGTTATCGGAAATATCATGGTGATCGGGCTGGAGGGCCTCGTGGCCGGGATACAGTCGCTGCGTCTCAATTACTATGAGTTTTTTACCAAATATTTTACCGGTAAAGGAACAATGTATTCACCGGTTTCACTTCGAAGCCGTTAACTACTTTGTGGAGGAAAAAATGGAGAAAAGGATGTTAAAGAAAAAGATAGCGTGGAGTCAAATAATTCTTTTGATCGTTATTGTCATGACCTTCTTCGGGAGCCTCACGGGCGCCTTTGCGCAGGGAACGGAAAGCGCGGCCGGGACGGGAGTAACGTCGAATTCCATGCCGTTCGCCCTCATCGCCGCGGCGGTCGCTTTCGGCTTCGGTGCTATCGGGGCGGGTATCGCTATCGCCAATATCGGTGCGGCCGCCATGGGCGCGATCGGTGAGCGGCCCGAAATTGCCATGCAGGCATTACTCTTTATCGCGCTTGCCGACGGTATCGTCGTATTCGGGTTTATTACCGCGCTTATGATCCTGAACAAGGTATAGGCAAAGGGCGTGCATGAAGTACTTTGTTATCGGTGACGAGGATACGGTCCTGGGCTTCGGGATGGTCGGCGTCAGGGGAGCGGTGGTGACGAATGGGAGGGAGGCGGAAGATGCCTTCAATGAGGCGCTAAAGGAAACGGACGTTGGTATTGTCATCATAACCGAACGCATCGCGGAGTTGATCAGGCCCCTTGTCGACCGCTATCTTTTCACTGAAAAGTTCCCTCTCATCGTTGAAATACAGGACAGAAAAGGGCCGGTCGCGGGAAAGCCCGGAATTCGAGAGATGGTGAACATGGCAATCGGTATCAAGCTGTAAGAGAAGGCGGTTATGGAAAAAATCGAAGAGGACAGAGGAAAAAATAAACTCATTCAGGGGATCCGGGAAGACGCCATAAAAGAAGCCGATAAAATTCTTTCGGATGCACGGGCTTACGTCAAGGAGCGCCTTGCCGCCGCGGAAGCCAAGGCGTCGCAGATAATGGATGAGGCCCAAAAAAAGGGGGACGAACAGGCGGCTTTGGTGAAGAGAAATATGGAAGCCGCGATTGCCGTTGAAAAACGGCGGATCGAACTCCGGGTAAGGGAAGATATCATTTCACGGGCGATCGACGAAGTGAAAAAAGCCCTTTATGCGATGATCGGCGGCCCCGGTTACCGGGATGTCCTTATCGGCTGGATCACGGAAGCGGCGATCGGTCTGAATACATCATCTGCCCGCGTGAATACCTCATCACGGGAGAAGGAAACGCTCGACGAGAAGCTCCTCCGTGATGCCGAGGCCGAAATTAAAAAAATAACCGGCAGGAACGTTGCGCTTTCGATGTCGAAAGAGGAACCGGCCCTTGCACAGGGCGTCGTCCTTGTCGCCGAAGACGGTAAAACCGCGTTCAACAACCAGGTTCCCACCCGTCTTCTCCGCTACGGGCCGGAAATAAGAAGGAAAATACATGAAGCATTTTCAGGGGAAGTATAATACGATGAAAGACGATGTAATCCGCGGCAACCGCGCCGTGGCCGGGAGACCGGCCTGTTTTCGACGGGAATCGAAAGCCGGGTATTCATTCAGGGACGGGGGGCGAGTGTCATGAACGAACGTATTGTCGGCCGGGTTAAAAGGGTCAATGGTCCGGTCATCGTGGCCGGGGGGGTTACGGACGCACAGATGCTCGAACTCGTGCGGGTCGGCGAAGTACGGCTCGTCGGTGAGATCGTGAAGCTCGAAGGGGATAACGCCGTTGTCCAGGTTTACGAAGATACGACCGGAATCGCGCCGGGAGATAATATTTACGGATCGGGGATGCCCCTATCCGTGGAATTGGGTCCGGGACTCATCGGTACCATCTATGACGGCATACAGCGGCCCCTGGAAAAGATCAGGGAACTGACCGAGCGCTTCATCGAACGGGGGGTACGGCTGCCGTCCCTCGATAGAAAAAAGAAGTGGCGTTTTATTCCCCACCGAATAGAAACGGGGACACGGCTTTCAGGTGGGGCTGTCATCGGGACGGTCCAGGAGACCGTCACGATAACACAGAAGATCCTCGTTCCGCCCGATTCCGGGGGAACGCTTGTTTCGCTTGCGCCGGAAGGCGAGTACACGGTGGAAGAACCAATCGGCCTCATCGAAACCACCCATGGGAAGACACAGCTTTTTCTCATGCACCGGTGGCCTATCAGAAAGCAGCGGCCGGTTGAGATGAGACTGGCATCGGAGATTCCACTGATTACCGGACAGCGGATCATCGATACCCTTTTCCCCGTCGTGAAGGGGGGGACGGTGGCGATTCCCGGCGGTTTCGGAACAGGGAAAACCATGACGCAGCACGCGATCGCAAAGTGGTGCAATGCGGAAGTGATCGTCTATATCGGGTGCGGTGAACGAGGGAACGAGATGACGGATGTCCTTACCGAATTTCCCCGGCTGATCGATCCGAAAACCGGTGAAAGCATCATGAGCCGGACCATTTTGATCGCGAACACCTCAAACATGCCGGTTTCGGCGCGGGAGGCGAGTATCTATACCGGCGTCACCCTTGCCGAATATTTTCGCGACCAGGGTTACCATGTAGCGGTCATGGCCGATTCGACGTCCCGCTGGGCGGAGGCGCTGCGGGAGCTTTCGGGGCGGATGGAGGAAATGCCGGCGGAAGAAGGTTTTCCCGCCTATCTGCCGACGCGTATAGCCGAGTTTTACGAACGCGCCGGGTACATGGAAACCCTCAGCGGTGAACAGGGTTCGGTCTCCCTCATCGGCGCGGTATCCCCGCCCGGCGGTGATTTTTCAGAACCCGTGACCCAGCACACGAAACGCTTTGTCCGGTGTTTCTGGGCACTCGACCGCCAGCTGGCAAATGCGCGGCATTACCCCGCGATTTCGTGGCTCGACAGTTACAGCGAATACCTGAAAGAAGCGGCCGTATGGTGGGAGCAGGAAGTCGGGACCAGCTGGTGGGAAGACAGGACGGAAATGATGGAACTCCTCCAGAAAGAGGTCCGGCTGCAGCAGGTGGTCAAGCTTGTCGGTCCGGACGCGCTTCCCGACAGCCAGCGCTTTATTCTCGAAGTCTGTAATCTTTTCAAGATCGCTTTTCTCCAGCAGAACGCGTTCGACGATATCGACCGGTATTCGGTACCGCTCAAACAGATGAAAATGCTTCATATCATCGTTACATTTTACAGGAGGGGTGCCGATGCCATCAGGCGGGGAGTCACACTCGTGAAACTCAAACGGATGAAGGTGCTTCAGGATATCATTAAAATGAAACTTACCATTGCGAATGAAGAGCTTTCCTCATTCGATAAACTCACCTCCCGTCTGGAGCGATCCCTCGATCAACTGGAGTCGATTTATGCGTGAACCCTCAAAACTGCATGAAACAGAAAAAAAACTCCTCGCGGGCAGGGAATACATCGGTGTCGACAGGATAGACGGTCCCCTGCTTTTTGTCAAAAACACCCATCCCGTCGGATACCGGGAACTTGTCGAATGTATCGATTCGGACGGCAACATGCGCTACGGACTGGTCCTTGACACGGCGGACGATGTGGTGGTGGTCCAGGTATTCGAAGGGACCGCCGGTCTTACCATGCCGAGCACGCGGATACGCTTCAGGGGCCGGCCGCTTTCGATCGGTGTGACGAAAAAGATGCTGGGACGTGTGTTCAACGGACTCGGCAGACCGATCGACGGCGGGCCGGAACCGGTCAGCGATACGGAACTCGATGTGAACGGCAAGCCGATCAATCCGACCTCCCGTGAATATCCCCGCGATTACATTCAGACGGGAATTTCCGCCATTGACGGGATGAACACACTTATCCGCGGCCAGAAGCTCCCCATTTTTTCCGGCAACGGGCTTCCCCACAATGAACTCGGCGCCCAGATCGCACGGCAGGCAAAAATAAAAAGCGGCCTGACGGAGTTCGCCGTTATCTTTGCCGCCATGGGAGTAAAACACGATGTCGCCCGGTTTTTTACTCGTTCATTTGAAGAAAGCGGGGTTCTTCCGAATGTCGCGCTTTTCCTTTCACTTGCCGACGATCCTTCAATCGAACGGTTGATAACGCCGCGGACCGCGCTTACTCTTGCCGAACACCTCGCTTTTAACGAAGACATGCATGTACTGGTCATTCTGACCGATATATCGAACTATTGCGAATCGTTGCGGGAAATTTCCACGATCCGGGGAGAAATACCTTCAAGAAAGGGATATCCCGGGTACCTCTATTCCGATCTCGCGGAAATTTATGAACGATCCGGTATGCTGACCGGCTACAAGGGCTCGATTACGCAGCTTCCCATTCTCACCATGCCGAATGACGATATTTCTCATCCCATTCCGGATCTTTCGGGATATATTACCGAGGGCCAGATCGTTTTTGAACGTGAAATGTATGCGCGGAATATCTATCCGCCGGTCGCGGGGCTTCCTTCGCTTTCAAGGCTCATGAAAGACGGAATCGGGGAGGGAATGACACGGTCGGATCATCCCCATCTGGCAAGCCAGCTTTTTGCCGCCTACAGTTATGTCAAGGATGTGCGGAATCTGGCTTCGGTTATCGGAGAAGAAGAACTGACGCCGCTCGACCATCAGTATCTCGAGTTCGGTGACGCTTTCGAACGCCGGTTTATTTCACAAACCATGAATGAAGACAGACCGATCGAACAAACCCTCGATCTTGGGTGGGAAGTGCTTCGCAAGCTGCCGGCGGAGGAACTGCACAGGGTGACGGAAGAAGAACTGGAGAAATATTACGGGTAACGAAAGAGAACGCATATGCAGAATATCGCGCCGACAAAGACAAATCTCATAAAGCTCAAACATGAACTCAAGTTCGCCCAACTCGGTTACGAGTTGCTCGATCAGAAGCGTAATATTTTAGTAATCGAACTTCTCAACCTCGTGGATCAGGCGGTCGATTTTCAGGAAAGGGTCGAGAAAGCCCTTCAGCACGCATACAGAACCCTCGAAGAGGCCGTACTCAATATGGGAAAACTGAAAGTTTTCAATCTTTCGAGCGCGGTGAATGTCGAGACGACTATTATTATTCGGGAACGGCGAATTATGGGGGTACCCCTTCCGGTCGTCGAAACCTCTTTCAAAGAGTACGCCCCTTTTTACAGTCCCGCGGGAACGAGTTTCTGGATAGACAGTTCGCTTTCCGAATTCAAGGAGGCCCTCAAAGTCATGGGGCGTCTTGCGGAACTGAAAATATCGATTATCCGGCTCGCCAATGAGGTACGAAAGACCATTCGCAAGGTGAATGCACTCGAGAAAATCGCCATTCCGGACCTCAGGGAGAGTGTGTCTTATATACAAAATCGGCTTGAAGAAAATGAACGCGATATGTTCGTGCTTATGAAAATGGTAAAAAGGCGGTTGGAAGAAAAAAAGGATCGGGAAAACAGTAACGGATAATTCGAATATTTGGAGAGGTACCGCCGGAACATGCAATCGCCGGTATCAACGGGATGTTCGGCATCGGAATACATCGCTTGAGAGGAGAAGCATATGGACGGACCTGTAAAAAGAATCCTTGTGTATATTGACGGGACAGAACAAACAATTACTGCCGCGCAATATGCCATCTGTCTTTGCAGGGCGACCGGGGCGCAATTGTTTGCACTCTATGTCGTCAATACAAGGGCATTGAGCGATCTGGTAAAATCACGGATATTTTTGAGTGAAGAACAGGACGAATACCGAAGGGATATCGAGGCCGATGCTGAAAAATACCTCACGCATGTCAGAAATCTTGCGCGCCGGAAAGGACTTGTCATCGAGACATTGAATGTCAGCGGGACGGTTCATCAGGAAATCAAGAATAAAATCGCCGAACTCGATATAGATCTTCTCGTATTGGGCGAGCTGTCGCGCATCAGAAGCAGACGGGACGAATTGTACAATGAATCGGAACGGGCCATGCGCAATGTTCCCTGTTCGGTTCTCATCGTCAAGGATGAAGATCGCGTATGGGAAATCTTTGACAAGCTGGTATGACGGATACTTGACATTGAAACGATTGTTTGTAATCTTATAGCGTGTGAGTTTTTATCGTCTCGGGTTTCGGGAAAATAAATCGGTGAGTATACAGCGCTTTCCGCTCCGGGTTTCAATCGAAAGAGGACGGGGTGGTGTTATGCGTTCAAGGAAGGAATAAGGTCATGGCATTAGTCGACTTGATAACCGAAGATGTGGTAAAAGTTCCTCTTGTTTCGGAAAACAAGCATGATATTATCAGGGAACTTATCAAAATTCTGGTTGATGCGGGCAGGATCAACGATGGAGATGCCGCCTATAATGCGATCATCAGGCGGGAGGAACAGGGAAGCACGGGGCTCGAAAAAGGAATCGCCGTACCCCACGCCAAGTGCGGGGAGGTTTCGACCCTTACAATGGCGATCGGGATCAAGCCTTCCGGTGTGGATTTTGAAGCAATCGACGAAAAGCCGTCGTATCTTTTTTTTATGCTGCTCGCCCCCCCGGATCAATCGGGCCCGCACATCGAAGCGCTGGCGGAAATAGCCCGTATGGCCCGCTCCGACGCATTTTGTTCGACCTTGATCGCATCAAGATCGGCAAAGGAAGTCGTTGATTTATTCAAGGAAGAATAATATAGTAGATAACGACCTTCCGCCTGCGTGTTTCATTTATTAAAGAAACGTCCGGATTTGGTTCCGCCTTTACGTTCATATCAATGTATAATTTGACCGCTGTTCTCCGTGTTTTTACGGTTACTTCACGGCCGAATGTATTTATTCTGATAAAAAAGTGAGTAGTTCTTTCCTCCTCCGCATTATGTATGTTGTCGCGCATGCAATATGCGGACTCATAATGTCGATGGAGGAAAGAGAATGGAAAAATCTTCAAAAATGTATGCGTATTTTTTATGGAGTGCGTTACTCCTTGCGGTTTTATTGACGGGATGTCCCGAGATTAAAAACATGAGGCCGGAGGCCGCGGCCGAAGCTTCTCCTCAAACGGGTCAGGCGGGACAATATATTTCACTCTCAGCAGCCGGCAGCCGCGACCCGGACGGTGAAATTACCGGCTACCGGTGGTCGTTTCAGGAAACACCCTCAAACTCGGCGCTCGGCGATAACGATATCGCGGGCAGGAATACAGTGAACGCGGGTTTCACGGCGGATGCCGCCGGTTTGTTTGTCGTTCTGCTCGAAGTAACCGATGAGGGCGGGGCCTCGGATACTCAAGTATTGTCCGTCACGATTACGGGCGGCGATCCCACATTGCCCCCGCTTCAGACAGCCACTCCGGTATCGACATCCGTACCGACGGCGACCCCGTCATCCACCGCCGTTTCGACGGCCACGCCGTTACCGGTATCGACGCCGGTTCCGACGGCTCTCCCGACCGCGACACCCGTATCGGCTCCGGCCTCACCGTCGAACCTCTCCGTCACCGCCAACAGCCCGACCTCGATCCGCCTCAACTGGACCGACAATTCGTCGAATGAAACCGCGTTCGAGATCCAGCGGGAAGATCCCCGGATTTCGGGATCGTGGGTGACGGTAACCCAAACGGCGGCGAATTCGACCTATTTCTCACACAATTCCCTGAGTGAAACATGGCCGGGCTACAGGATTCGCGCGATCAATGACTCGGGTGCTTCCGCATGGACGCAGGTCGCCTGCGCCCCGCCGAAACTCCGCATCGTCAATGACCTTTACAACGCCACGGGGGCTTCGGGAGACTGGGGACGCCTCAATAATATCGTCCGGGTAAGGATCGCTTCGACCGAATCACAGGTGCTGAACGATTCATCGAACGCCTGCGAACGGCTTTGCTCCTATGATTCGGTTTCCGATATATCGTATGCGGACTGGATTCCGCCTTCCTATACTTCAGCATCATCGTATGAAGATTTTTCCGTCAATACGTTCACGGGAATCGGAACGTCTTACTGGGTGTTTATCCAATGCGGATGGTGGGAATACGACGCCGCGCTGACATACAGCTGGATAAAGCGGGTTTCGAATGTTCTCTGCGCGAACGGCTCGTGCTGTTGTTACAAGTGGGTGACCGTAAGCTGCACGCATTACGCGGGGTATCTCGTGATCGATGCGAGTTCGTTCCTTCCGCATGGAAGCTGGAACGGAAGCCTGTAGCGGGAGGAAATACGACAATAGTCGAACGACTATTGTCGTTCGACATTGTCGTCCGACATTGTCGTCCTTCTCCTTGAGTCGTGATAAAAGCCCCGGGAAAGCCGGGGCTTTTGTTTTTTCGTACCGTCACAATCATGCCATTTTTTTGGCCGGGTTTTTCACACTCCGGACATTTCCCTTCCTTTTTTCCGCAGTATTGTAGTCATAAAGGATAGATCGTATCCTGCAAGATTTCGTTAAGGAGTCCGGTAATGAAAAGATTTTTCACTTTTCTCTCTCGAATATTTTTCGGATATCACATGGCGGTCGCTTTACTCATAATGGCCGTTGTCATCATCGTGCTGACAATACAGATAGGCAACCGTGCGACCTTTGCGAATACCGAATTATACAACGATGTGATCGACCGCTGGGGCGCACCGATACATCAGAGTGCCCCCACGGTGAGATATATTCCGACCGGAACGGTCTTTACCGAATTGTATTCGCTTCCCTTTTCCGGTCAACGGATTTCGATCAAGGCAACGATGAATTACCGGAAGCGTGGACTTTATTATTTTTCGGGTTTTGATTTCAGCTTCGAAGGCCGTTACACGATCGTCAATACGGAGACCGATACAATCGATGTCGTCTTTGTTTTTCCTATAAATCTGGAAAGAAATAAAATACTGCTGTCGGATCTTGTTTTTTCCGTGGATAATCTTCCTGCCGACATCAACCTCTCGGACAGCGGCGACAGACTTTTTTGGACGGGACGGCTCGTACGCGAGAAGGAAACCGAGTTTTTGATTACCTACAGGGGGAGAGGGCTTGACGAGTTTACCTATTTTCTTGACCCTGATATTCCGGTCAAAGATTTCAGGCTGTCTGCGGAAATCAAGGGAGGTGATAATTACGATTACGCGTCAGGTGTGGTACCTGCGACATCGTTGGAAACCTCATCCCGCGACAATGTCGAGCTGACGTGGGAATACCGTTCACTCGAGTCCGGGGTACCTGTCGGTTTGCTTCTTCCTTCGGAAAAGTCCTTTGACACCATCATCACGACCATGACGGCACGAAGCTGGGTGACGTTTCTATTATTTTTCACCGGCATCATCGGTATATTTCTTTTTTCGAACAAGAGACTTCCCGTTTACACCGCATGCCTGATTGCTTCGGGATACGGGTTCTTTTTCATTCTTCTGGCCTATTTGACCGCCTATATGCCGTTTTCTCTCGCATACCTGATAACGATTATCACCATATCGCTTCTTTTATTTCTCTATATGACGTTCACACTCGATCTGAAAAACGGGTTTTTGACATTGGGGCTTTTTTTCATTTACCAGATTATTCCGACTATGGCCGTCATTCTGGAAGGGTATACGGGCCTTATCTATACCCTCGAGATTCTCCTCGGCCTTTGTATACTCATGTTCGCCTCGAGCCGTAAAAAAACCCAGGATATACTGGCCGGATTTTACCGTCGTGTGACGGCATGACGAGGTGCCGTCCCGTATGCGATTCCGTTGTTCGAGTAGACATAACGAATGTGGAGCCGGGTGTCGTTCCCGTTCCACAGACGATGATTAAATTAAAAGGAGTATCATGATGAACAGGAAAATCATATGTATAAGTTTTACCATATTGCTTTCAATATGGCCTTCATGCGCGGATGATGAGGAGCTTTCAACCGCGACACTCCCGCTGAACGAGATCCTGCGGTTGTATCGGGAGACGGAAAAGACCGGAACGCCGGAGAAAAAAGGTCCTCCGGTCAATGCGGTCGTAAGCAGGATGGAATTGAGCGGTCAATTACTCGATAATGCCGCGGATATTGAAGTCAATGTCCGTGTGGTTGTGCTCGAAGACAATGAATGGAGTGAAGTCAAGCTGCTTCATCTGGATGACCATACCGTCGTATCAGGATTGCCGGATCCGGGTGACATCCTCATCATGAACAGAAGGAATATACTGACATGTTTGACCGATAAAAAGGGAGTTTATGATTTCTCTTTTTCACTTCTCGTCACGGCCATCACAGAAGACGGGGACAGGGCCGCAACAGTCCGGCTCGAAGAAAACTCACAATCCCTGTTTCGTATTCGCCTGGATGAGACACATTTCGCGCTGGGTGGCGATCGACGTCTCGAACGCACTCCGGACGGATTTATTCTCTATCCGGACAATAATGTATACAGACTCCGGTGGAAGCTGAAAAAGGCGGCCTCTTTCGCCAGGGCGACCGCCTCGGTTACAGGGACGATGCCGGAGAAACGGCCGGAAATCGAACCCATGGTGTCAAGAGGTCACGGATCTGCGGTGTCCACACTCGAAGGCCGCCTCATCCTGCGGTTATTGTACGAACTCCATTTTACGGGAGAAAAATCGATATCGTTTACCCTGCCGGAAGAATATGAACTCGAGAAGGTTTATATCAATGGGATACAGAGGATCTTTACGATTAAAAGCGGGACCGTGCTGCTCGAGGTTTTGCCGGGCAGGTCCGGCGGACAGGCGGGAAGCGTCGAACTCGTTTTAACCCGCAAACAGGGCAATTATCTGCTTTCGGGGTCGATACATCATCGTCTGCCGGCCCCGGACTGGCCGGTTCATGAGATGTTTCTCACGCTTCATCTCCCCGAGGTGTTCGATTATACTTTTCGCGGAGGAAGCCTGAAATCGGTCCGGGAGGTACCGGAGGCCAACTATACCTACCGGATTCCCACGCCCGGGAAGGCGATGATGTTTCATCAGTACCTCATACAATCATCTTTGCCGTCGGTAAGCATCGATTACGCGATCGCGATTGACGGCGATTATTTTATCGCCCCCGAATATTGACCGCGGGATGTTGCAGGGAGATCGATTTTTCCACGATCGCGATTGTGTCGTCCATAGAAAACTCCTGTGTTTACATATCAAAGCCGCTTTGAAAAACTTCTTTGATATGTTTTTTATACGGCGGCGTAATAATCCCCCTGTCGCATATAATCGCCGTGATGAGACGGGAAGGGGTGATGTCGAACGCGGGATTGCAGACGGGAACGCCGGCGGGTGCGATCCGCACTTTGCCGCACACCGTCCTCACTTCATCGCCGTCTCTCTGTTCGATGGGAATGCCGTCCCCGGATTCGAGCGAGGGATCGAATGTGCTCGAGGGGGCGGCGACATAGAACGGCACGCGATGGTAGGAAGCGGCCACCGCGAGGCCGTATGTCCCGATCTTGTTCGCCGTATCACCGTTCGCCGCAATCCGGTCGGCGCCGACAAACACCTTGTCGATTTGCCCGTCCCGCATGAGGGAAGCGGCCATGTTGTCAGTGATAAGAAAACACCGGATTCCCCGTTTCATGAGTTCCCATGCCGTGAGCCGGGATCCCTGAAGCAGGGGGCGTGTTTCACCGGCATAGACGGTGATATCCGCGTAAAGACGGTGGGCCATGCCGATTACGGCCAGCGCCGTTCCGTCCCCCCCGGTGGCGAGGAATCCCGTATTGCAGTGGGTGAGAATACGGTCGCCTTTACCGACAAGACGGACCCCGTGTTCGGCAATACGGCCGCACAGCACGGCATCTTCTGCGTGAATGGCCCGTGCTTCACTCCGAATCGCCTTTTTTATCCGATTCAGGGAAAGGCTCCCGTTTGCCGCGGCAGTCTTTTCGATCCGTCGCAGCGCCCATACGAGATTGACCGCGGTGGGTCGTGCGCTCTCAAGATACGCGATCGCATCGGCGAGAGCGGTATAAAAGCGTTGTTTGTCGCTTGGAAGCGAATCGAGGGATACGCAAAGACTGTAAGCCGCGAATACCCCGATCAGGGGGGCGCCGCGAACACGGAGTTCCTTGATCGCCCGGTAGCCGCATTTGATCGTTCTGCACTCGCGCCATATCTCCCTGTGGGGAAGGAAACGCTGATCGAGATAGTGAAGGGTGTTTTTTATGTAGCGGATCGCTTTCATTGTCTGCTTCCTTCCGTTATGAGGTGAAACGGTGCATTATCGATTTTTTCGGGGACACCGTATCGCATCCGGTCCCGGTCCTCCATTGTCCGGTTTTGATTTATAATTACACCGCCGTTCGTAAAACGTCATTTGCAGGGTGCTTTTTACGTTTCATCGTGCGGTTGTCAAAAACCGGCAATCATCCTATACTGTGACTCTCGTGTATGATGAGGGTACAGTAATCCCTTTTGGAAGTCAATACGAGAGAGCCGTCATGGCGCGGTAAACAAGGAAAAGGAGCGTACAGGGAAATATGGCCGTCAAATCACGCTGCATCGGTATCCTGACATCGGGGGGAGATTGCCCCGGATTGAATGCGGCAATTCGTGCCGTCGGAAAAACGCTTGTTTCCAGGAATATCGGCATCATCGGCATACTCGACGGTTTTACGGGACTTGTTCAGAACAAGGTCATTCCCCTCGGCCCGAATGAGCTTTCAGGACTGCTTACCATCGGGGGGACGATCCTGGGAACGAGCAGGAACAAACCGCACAAAATGCCGCTTCCCGACGGGAAATATCATGATATGACCGGGGCGGCGATCGAAAATTATCACCGCCTGGGGCTCGATTGTCTCGTCTGTATCGGCGGCGGGGGAACACAGAAAAACTCCTACCGGCTCATGAAAGCGGGAAACCTCAATATCGTCACACTCCCGAAAACAATCGACAACGACATCTGGGGTACCGATGTCTCGTTTGGCTTCGATACCGCGGTCACGATCGCTTCGGAAGCCGTCGACCGGCTTCATACAACCGCATCGAGCCATCACCGGACGATGATCTGCGACGTCATGGGGCATAATACCGGCTGGCTTGCCCTGAGTGCGGGTATTGCCGGGGGCGCCGATGTTATCCTGATTCCGGAAATCGCCTATCATCCGGAAAAAGTGATGGAGGCACTCGTTGCCCGGCGGAAAAGCGGAAAGCGTTTCAGTATCATCGTGAACGCGGAGGGCGCAAACCCCATACATCCGCCGTCACCGGACGGTCATGGACAAGCCGAAGACGAACCGGTGAATTTTTTCCCCCACCGTCTGCCCTCGAGTGAGGCGCTCGCGACCGGAATCGAAAAAACGATCAATATCGAAACGCGGGTAACGACACTCGGTTATCTTCAGCGGGGGGGGATACCGACTCCGGCGGACAGGATTTTAGCCACACGCCTCGGTACCGGGGCGGCCGCTTCGATTCTCGACGGCATCTACGGCGTCATGATGGCGGTCAGGGGAAGCGAGATCATTCCGATACCGCTTGAAGAAATCGCCGGTAAAAAGAAAACCGTCCCCCCCGATCATCACCTGATACAAACCGCGCGGCGGCTGGGTGTGTCATTCGGTGACTGACGGAAAGCGTTTTTTTATTCCGGCCTTATGCCTTTCATACAATAAATTTGCAGCCCGTACGTCATTTAGTATATGGAGGCCGTACTCATGAGGCGCATCTCGGATGCGTTCGGAGAAGAAAGAAAAAAACTCTTTGCTTTTATACACTCGAAGGTTTCCGACAGGGAAGACGCGGAGGATATACTCCAGGATGTGTTTACTTCCGCCGTTATCCATTTGAGTGTGACCGAACCGGTCGAAAATCTCGCGGCCTGGCTTTATACCGTCGCGAAAAACAGAATCATCGACTGGTACAGGAAAAAGAGGCCGGCTAACGTATCGCTCGACGGCGAGGGTGAGGGTGTATCGCTCGGGGATCTGATTGCATCGGGCGGATTGAGCGTCGAGGAAGATTTCGTCCGTTCGGTGGTAACGGAGGCACTCGAAGACGCCCTCGGGGAACTTCCCGATAATCAGCGTGAGGTGTTCGTATTGCAGGCGATCGAGGGAAAGACATTTCGCGAAATAAGCGAAGAAACGGGTACCCCGCTCAATACCCTCATTGCGCGAAAACGCTATGCGGTACGGTTTCTCAAAAAGCGGCTGGCCGAACTGAAAGAGATGCTCGACGAATACAGCTGATCCATTGTCAGCAAGAGGAGGTTTTGATATGAAAGGATTATTCAGGAATTTCAGACCATTCGTCCATATCCCGATGATTTTGGGGGGGCTGGTTATCGTTTTTTTTCTCTCGTTTCTCTTTGGTTTGCTGGTGATGGTACTCTGGAACTGGCTCATGCCCGTCATTTTCGGACTTCCCGTCATCACCTACTGGCAGGCATGGGGACTGGTATTACTCTCCCATATCCTCATCAAGGGCGGGCCCGGCGGACACAATCATGATCACCATGAACGGGGCGATGAATGGAAAAACAAGTTTCGCATGCGGATGAAAGCCCACTTTGGGGGGAATGAGGAAGAACCGCGGTCAGAAAAAAAGGAGAATGAGGAATCGGGAAATACCGATCCGGAACAAAGCGGGGAAGGGGAAGCGTAATGGGTACGATGGGCCGCCGGATGAGGTAATCCGGCGGCTGCTATCCCAGTGATTCAAGAAAACGCTTGTGGAGTTCGAGTTCTTTTGCCGCGATTTCGGTTTCCGTTTCATAGATCGCCGTTTGGATATCCCTCAGGATCTGGATCGAACGCTCGAGATATTCAAGTCTGTGGCAGTATGTTCTCAGTTTGTGTTTTTCCTTGATGAACTCCTCGATGGGCCTGTCGAATTGTTTTATCATTTCTTCGAGATGGACGTGTTCCTGGTCGAAATAAATATTGTAACGCCTCATCAGATTTGGTTTGGATTCACACCTGCTCCGGTAGAGATGATAAATCTCATCCGAAGTAAAAATCGGAAAAATAAAATAACCGTAGTAACGCTGCTCGAAGGTATCTTCGGGATGGGGATGGAAAAAGCCGGGCTTGGAAATAAATTCCTTTTCATATTCCAGGAATAAATTCTTTTCTTTTTTTTCTTCGTCCCGGTTGTCAAAAAAAAGGGTGAAAAGGTCATACCCCGGTACTTTTGTAACAACAAGATGAACCAGACTCATAATCAACCTCCTGCGGTATCATAGAAGGAGACGTTATTTTTGTCAAGTTTTTACGTACCCCGGATGTTTCTTTTTTCTTTGTCTCCCTTGAAGAGGACGGCTAAAAATCTTATGATAAAAGGGGATGGCGAACGAATATATTGTCTATAAGAACAGCAAGGGAGTCATTCAATGAAAAGAACGTCGAATAAAGCCGCCCGGGGCGGACCTCATAATCGATCCGAAAAAAGCAGGCAATCCCGAAGCGGCACGAAAAGAAAACAGCGCAGCGGGATCGGTCTGTGCCTGTCCGGCGGCGGATTCCGAGCCGCGCTCTTTCATCTGGGCGCACTGCGCCGGCTGCATGAATTGGGAGTTCTGGAAGAACTCTCGACGATCAGTTCCGTTTCGGGCGGAAGTATCATAAGCGGATTCATCGCGCACACGATGGCTGCAAAGAAGAAATCGATCGCTGAATTGAAGTTCGAAGAAGATATCGCCCGTCCTTTCAGGCGCCTTACGACACACGATTTCCGCACCTTCCCCTTTCTGACTCATTTTTTATGGAACTGGTTGTTTCCCTCTTTCCGGGTGAGGCACCTGATACGGCTTTTAAAAAGACGGCTATCCAGTCTCCCGCTGTGCGGGATACCCCTGAAACCGGAATTCACTTTTTGTGCCACGGACATGAAGTACGGGGTGAACTGGAAATTTACGCAGCATACCACAGGCGATTACCGGACCGGTTATATGAAAACGCCGGCTTCGATGCTGCTGGTCGATGCTGTCGCCGCATCCGCATGCTTTCCCCCCGTCTTTGGTCCTTTGACCCTTACGATGAATCCGGGCCCATCAAGGAAAAAAGGTTCCGGCCCAAAAACCGGGCGTTCCGGTATTAATGCCGGGTGCGGAAACAGCGGGCGTATATGCCTGACAGACGGTGGTATTTATGACAACCTCGGTCTCGAGCCCGTCCTGGATACACATTCCCATATCCTTGTCTCCGACTGTGGTTCGCCGATTCCTTTTGAAGTGAAGCGGAATATCCTGAGCAGAACATTCAGGTACGTGTCGCTGATCATGAAGCAGGTGGAGAAGCTTCGAAGGGAAATCCTCATGAGCGCGATCAATGAAGACTATGTCACCTGCCGCTGTGACGCTAAAGGAAAAGCTTTGTATCCCGTCGACAAGGCGAGGGGGGCGTACTGGGCGATTACAAGCGACGCGGAAGGCTATAATAAGCGGAAGACAGCGACCTCGAAAACGGCCGTCTTTTATTCCCGCGATTTTGTCAAACAGATCATCTCCTGCATACGCACCGATCTCGACAGGTTCACGAAAACGGAAACCGCAGTGTGTGAAAACCACGGTTATTCGCTGGCCGATGTCGCCTTACGGACCTTTGTCCCCGAACTGATAAAAACGGATGTACCGTTCAGGTGGCCGCATAAGGACTATGGACCGGATACCGAAAAAGAACTCAGGAAAAAACTAAAAGATTCGCACAGGCGGTTGTGTTTCTTCAGACCCGAATGATACGTGACGGGCCCGCTTTCGGTACGGCAGCATTTTTTTCCGTGCGGCACCGCCGTATTGATGCATCGCGCGGCGCGGTTACGGGATGATCGAGTACAAATCGGTCTGCGAAAAGGGAAAAATAGTACTTCCACGCTATGCAAACAGTTTTAACACTTTCCCTGCAATATTGATTTTCATTGACATGATGTGTGAGAATAATTATCATGAAAACAATACAACCATAATGTCCTTGGACAATCATCGTTTTGACTGAGACCGAAGTCGTGTTAATGAAAAAAACGGAAAGGATGAATAATGGCGAGAATACAGCTCATCGATGTATGCAAAACGTTGAGAACAAAAAGCTTTCATCTGTTATCCTCCCGGGAAAACCGGTCGTCGAATGAAATAACGTTCTCATTGGAGAATATCAGTCTGGACATTCCGAGCGGCCATATTACCGTGATCCTCGGCCCCAGCGGCTGCGGTAAAACGACACTGCTCAAGATTATCGCGGGCCTGATCAAAGCCGATTCGGGCAGGATATTGTTCAACGGGATGAATATGGAGGAAGTGGCTCCCGGGGAGAGAAAGATCGGGATGGTGTTTCAGGATTACGCTTTATATCCGCATCTGGATTCAAAAACAAACATTCTTTCCTATTTCCTTTTTAAACGGAAAACAGCCGAGTTATATGAAACGGCCAAGGAAAAGTTCGATCGTACAAGCGAATTGATGGGGGTTGAGATCAAATACCTGCTTCACAGGATGCCGAACACGCTTTCAGGCGGAGAAAAGCAGCGCGTTGCGATAGGCCGGTGTATTACGCGGGATCCGGCGGTGTTTTTACTGGATGAACCTTTTCTCAATCTCGATCAGATGCTGAAAGACAAGTACCGCGTCAATATGAAACATTTGCTTAAACAATTCAGCGTGACAACGGTGTATGTGACGCATGACCAGCAGGAGGCTTTGATTTTTGCCGATCATATAGCGGTCATGAACAAAGGGGCGATCGAACAGGTCGGATCCTACGAAGAAATCTATAACAATCCGAACAGTGTGTTTGTGGCTTCTTTCCTCAACACCAGTATTCACACGACGCCGATAAATTTCATCGACGGAAACCTCGTCTCCGAAAAATACGCCAATTTCACTGTCGGCGTCAGGCCGGAGGATATTTCAATCAGCGAGGTAATGAAACCGGGCTTATTGAAATCGGTCGTCAGGGAAATCAATTATATGCCGTTGATCAGAAGCACGATTATGGAAACCGCCATCAATGGGACAACGATACAGCTTCAAAAGCCGGAGAAAACGGAAATATCGGCCGGGAGTGTCGTCTGGCTCGGTTTCGATAAAATCCACACATTCGATAAAGCCACCGGTAAAAGAATCAAGACCGATACGAATCCCGATTGAGTCGTTGCGTGCATGGTACGGATACCCGTCGAATGGCTTATCGCAGGACTCATCCTTTTTCTCCTCCTGGGGGCATTGTTATTCCGGGTTGTTTCCCGGTTTGTTTCCGCCATTATTCTTCGATTCCGGTTCAGGAAGGGAAGAAAGGGTGAAATCCTGGCGAGAAAGTTCCTGAAAAAACAGGGCTTTATCATCGTTTCGGAACAGTATTCGGTCTCATCGCTCATGTATATCGATCATGTGCCGTACCGTTACGGGATACGGGCGGATTTTCTCGTCCGGCGGGGCGACAAACGAGCGATTGTCGAGGTAAAGACGGGTAATCGTGCGACCGATCCCCTCATGCCCGAAACAAGACGGCAGCTTTTCGAATACTATCATGTGTTCGACGTGGACGACCTCTATTTTTTCGATGCACGTTCTGTGACCTTGCAGCACATATCGTTTGACGGCTTGTGATTCGTCCGGGAGTCGGGGAACGGACGCCGTTTGTTACAACCGAAACGGCTTCTATGGGGGCGGATTTTTATTTATGGGCACTTTTGAAAACCTGCAAAGCAGGTTTTTAGAACCGCAAAATATTTCCTTAAGCCCACAAGTGCGCCAAAACCCGGCTTGAATATGTAAGTCACTCTATAATAAACAGATAATATACATTTCAATATGAGCTCCTGTAATTGTGAGAAGTCCGGGTTAGAGGTGCCCTTATTTTCCGGGAAACGAAAAAACAGGCTGCCCGCCGGATCGGGGGCAGCCCGGTAGTAGTATCAGCACAATGTATTGATCAGCCCGACGTAATACTGGGCGATGCGGAGCGCATCGACAATATCGATCGTTCCGTTGCAGTTCGCGTCCGCCGCGGTCTGATTAAATCCCGCTGGGTCAAGACCGACATAGTACTGGGCCACAAGAAGCGCATCGACGATGTCGATGGTGCCGCTCGAATTGACGTCGCCGATGGTGACGGCAGGCGGATTGGTCACAGCCGGGGGATTCGTCACCGTGGGCGGGTCGGTCGCCGGTGGGTTCGTGACTGTCGGCGGCTGTGTGACGGCCGGCGGTTGCGTGACGACGGGGCCGCTGCTTCCGGCGAGGTATGGTTTTACCAGGTTATACTTTGGCGTGTTGACGGTGACCCAGTCCGCTTCCAGCATCCCCCCGGTATCCCCCGAGTTCGGGTTCCAGCTCCACATCGTCCAGGAACAATCCCGCCCCATATATTCCATCAATTTCGTAAACCATTTGTAGTCCGTCGAAGAGGAATTCGCCGCCGCGGCATCCGTGATCCCGAATTCGCCGAAAAGCAGCGGGGCGATATTCTGGTTTTTAATGAAACCGAAATGTTCGTCCCAGATCGCCGGCATATTGTTGGGAAAATTCGATGCAGAAAACCATGATTGGTTAAAAACGGAAGAGCCGTATTCATGGGGAGAATAGACAAGGTTATTGATACCGGAAATCGGATAATCGGCGACGCCTTTCAGATTGCCGCCCCACCAGTATCCGTGGCCTTCGGGATATTCTTCGACGCCCTCGACGATTATGAGAATATTGGAGTTGGCGCTGTTGATCGCCTGGCCGCACTTGATCGCCGCGGCCCGCCAGTCGGTGGTGCCGTATCCTGAGGCATTATATCCCCATGAGGCGGGGGGTTTCATTCCCGAACCGGTCGACCCGTGCGGTTCGTTGTTCAAATCCGCGCCGATGACATTCGAATTATTCTTGTACCTGTTGATCATCGCGACCCAGTCGCTAATCCATTTCGATTCGGAACAACTATCCGTATACCACAAAGTCTCATTCATATAGCCGTCCGCGGCACGCGAATGGTTGTCCAGGATAATATATATTCCGAGATTACCCGCTTCCTCTATAATTCTATCCATTACTTCCTGTGACGATAATCCGTCAAGATCGAGGTTGAGACCGGTCTCTCCCGTGTAATCGTCGGTGCCGTATTCGTTTATCTGGATACTGTCCGGCGATTTACCCAGCATTTCATTGCACCACGGCAGCCTGATGCAATTGAATCCGAGGTCGGCTATCTGCTTGAGCATTGATTTGTAATCACGTTCCCAGATGCCGTGAACGACGTAATTGCCGGTTTCGAAACCAAACCAGTTGACACCGGTGAGTCTTCCGTATCGTGTATTTGCTTCAGCTTCTATTGTAATAAATGCAAGCAAAACCAATAGCGACAGGATAAAGCCCGCCGTTCTGCATGTTGATTTGAATTTCATTGTTTTCTCCTTTTTTTTACGCTTTGATTTTGTTATATCATGCCGATACCCCCATGTATATAAGGGTAAATGAGAAATATATATAGGAGATTCAACCTTATTACTTATAAATGTATCATATTATTTGTTGTTACACACTTTCAAGGTAGTCTTCTTCAGGATTGGACCGCTTTTTCGGGATCAGGTGAAACGGTATCAGGCTTTATTGGGAAGTTTGACTATCTCGAGCCAGAAGGTATTGAGTGATTGAATCACTTTGAGGAATTTATTGAAATCGACGGGTTTGGTAATGTAGCAATTGGCCCGGTTGTAATAGGTTGCAAGGATGTCGTCTTCGTTTGTCGAACAGGTGAGGATGACGACGGGAATCGTTTTCAGATCGGCATCATTTTTAATTTCATTCAATACCTCGACCCCCGTCTTTTTTGGAAGATTGAGATCGAGGAGAATGATATCGGGCCGGGGGGCGTTCGCGTAATTGTTTTCTCGTTTCAAAAAGGCAAGCGCTTCAACCCCGTCTTTTACCACGGAAAGGTGATTGTGGAGTTTACTCTCTCTGAACGCTTCCTTTGTCAGAAGAATATCACCGTCATTATCCTCGACAAGCAGTATTTCGATAGGGATGTCTTCATTGGTCGGATAATTCAATCACATTCTCCGGTTAAAGCGTTAATGTGAAGTATAACAGAAAAGCGACTGTAATGCAAATAAATTCGGGTTTTCCGCCGGAAAGACGCACATTCAACCGGACGTTCTGTAGGCGTATATCGTGTGGTATCCCTTGATGCCCTTGAGTCTGAACGAACCCATACGCCTGAATTTTTTCTTTTTTGGCTGGTCCAGTTCATGGTAGAATTCCCTAGTGATAAAGACCCTGTCTTCAAGCGGGAAATGTCCCGGCGCTATGGTATTGGCCGTTTTTTTTATGTCCCTGTAACGAAGGCCTTCTGTTCGAAAGGTGACGATTACCGCCTGGCCATGACGGTCCCCGTTCGGCTCGATCAGACTCTTGCCATAGTGCATTCCGATACGGACATGGATTTCGGTTGCATTGGATTTGTTGAGATTCCATTTTCTGATACTTTTTAGAATTTCTTCAGACGCCCTTACACAATGGTGGACATCGGCGAAGGTGGCAAGAAAGCCGTCCCCGGTTCCCTTGATAAATTGCGCGGTATGTCTTTTAAAAATGGGAAGGACGATATTATTCATCGCCTCGGTGAGTTCCATACAGGCTTCATCGCCGTAAACGTCGATGATTTGAGATGAATTGCATTGGTCTAAAACCAATATTGCTTCCGTCTGTCGCGGTTCGTAATAGAATGTACTTTCAGTATGCTCTATTTCCGCATGTTTTTCCGGTTCTTTTTTAGCAATAATGAGTTTGAGTGATGTTTTGCCGAGAATAATGATACTTCCGTCTGAAAGGGCCGTTTTTCTGGTTATTTTTACATTATTGACGATGCTTCCGTTTGTGCTTTTAAGATCCTGTATGGATACGGATTTGCCGTTTCTGGAAATTTTCGCGTGATATCGTGATATATTACTGTCTTTTGTCAGGGAGAAATTTGCTCCTTTGTCGCGGCCGATAATAAAGGGGAAAGAGGATGTCTCGTACAGTTCTCCCGCATCTTTTCCCTTTATCACGAGCAATCGGATTGTCAGGGATGGTGATTTTCTCCCCCTCGATTTTCCCATACCTCTAATGGTATAAGTGATGGATCGCTTAATCAAGTCAAATAACAAGGATTTCCCTTAAAATCGGGCCTTTTATCATCATAGCGGTACTCATTTCCGGACACAATGCCGGAAGCCGCTATACAGGATAAACCATGCATACGATCATCCGGTAATCCCGATGTATGGACTTCGTTTTCAAATAACTGCGCGTGTTT
Organism: Spirochaetales bacterium; assembly: GCA_016930085.1. Lineage (NCBI taxonomy): Bacteria > Pseudomonadati > Spirochaetota > Spirochaetia > Spirochaetales > Spirochaetales bacterium. The sequence continues at coordinate 249 of JAFGHO010000016.1, read as the reverse complement.
TTAGCGGCCATGAGAAAAACATTGACTTTTACCGGATATGTTTTTAAATTTATAGAGGGTACCGCATGGGGTGAGTAAAGTTCTACGTAACGTCGTGATTATTCTCTCTATATTCGCGGGCATAACGGCCTGTAACGATCCCGGTTTATGGGGTGTTCTCGAAGGGCAAATGAATACGGAGATGACACAGGGGCCAACTCCGGGATCGACTCCCGAGGTTCCGACGGCCGAGCCCACGGCAGAACCCAC